>NZ_JBSFYC010000073.1:0-39475 GCF_053595675.1 Streptomyces sp. NPDC002446
CATCCTCCGGAATGTTCCGGTGGACGGGGTATCAACATATCTGGCGTTGACTTTTGGCACGCTGTTGAGTTCTCAAGGAACGGACGCTTCCTTTGTTCCTGTTTCACCAGGATCTCCGGGCGCTTCCCTTCGGTCTTGCGTTTCCGACTCTATCAGATCCTTGCGGCTCCGATTTCGCCGGCGCGTTTCGGCCTTTCGGCTTCTTCGCGTTTCCAACCTTACCAGATCCGTTTCCGTCTCTGGCCCCTGTTGGAGCGGGGTCGGCCGTTCGGCTTTCGCTTTTCGGCCTTTCCGACTCTATCAGATCCGCTTTCGTTCCGTTGCCGGTCCGAATTTGTTTCCGATTCCCCGTCGGAGGGGATTTGTTCGCGCCTTTCGGCGTGATCACTACTTTAGCGGAATTCCTCGTCGGCACATAATCGCGCCGCGGTCCGAATTTCGGCATGCCGAAATTCTTCCCGGTGAGGGGCCGTGCAGTAGTGGTGTGCCGCGAAGCGGCGGGATGGCTGCCGCAGAACCGTTCCGGCGCTGTGGCAACTCGGAGGACACTACAGATCAGGCAACCCAGTGTCAACTCGCGTCAGTCAAGGTCACTCAGACGCCCGCCGGCATCCGGCTGGGCCGCCTCGACGCGGCGCAGCAGACGGGTCAGCACCTGGCCGAGGAGCTGGCGTTCCTCGCTGGAGAGGTCCTGGAGGAGGTCCTCCTCGAAGACCGCCGCCATGCGCATCGCCTCCAGCCACTTCTCGCGGCCTTCGTGGGTCAGCTCGACGATGACGCGTACGCGGTTGGTCTCGTCGCGCTCGCGGGTGACCAGTCCCTCGCTCGCCATGCGGTCGATGCGGTGGGTCATGGCGGCCGGTGTGAGGCCGAGGCGCTTGGCGAGTTCGCCGGGGCCCAGTTGGTAGGGGGCTCCGGAGACGACGAGGGCCTTGAGGACCTCCCATTCGGCGTTGCTCATGCCGAGGGTGGCGGTCTGCCGTCCGTAGGCGACGTTCATCCGCCGGTTGAGGCGCTGAAGTGCGGAGACGACCTGCTCCACCTGGGGGTCGAGGTCCTGGAATTCGCGCTGGTAGGCCGCGATCTGTTCCTCGAGGCTCGGCTCGGCGGCGTGGGCCGCCGTATCTGAGGGCTCAGGCATGCGGCGCAGTATGACATGGAAGTCATTGGCGTTGAAGTCCTTCCCCATGTACTCTTTAGCTTCGAACTTTAGAGTTGAAGTCTTCAGGGTGAGACTGTCCGGCTCGGGACTGTCCGGTCGCGTGGTCTTGCCCTGGTGTCTGTGCGGCGGTGTCCGTGCGGCTCTCGGTTCGCCCCCTTCTTGTTCGTCTGATGACCTGACCTAGGTAGGTGAGTGTGACCACCGCGATGGGCGCCGCGTTGCGCCGGATCCAGCTCGGGAACGCGCTGAGCGCGTTCGGGAACGGCTTCACGGTTCCGTATCTGTACGTCTATGTGGCGAAGGTGCGGGATCTCGGCGCGAACACGGCCGGTGTCGTGCTGGCGATGCTGGCGGTGGCCGCGCTGGTCGTCCTGCCGCTGACCGGTCGGGCCATCGACCGGCGCGGTCCCCTGCCGGTGGCCATCGTCGGTACGGTCTCCGCCGCCATCGGTGCGCTCGGGATCGGGCTGTCCGCCACCGAACCGCTGGTCATCGCGTCCGCCGTCGCGCTCGGTGCGGGGATAGCGGTCATCCAGCCGGCCCTGGCCACGATGATCGTGTGGTGCTCGACGACGGTGACCAGATCGCGTGCGTTCGCCACCCAGTTCTTCCTCAACAACCTGGGGCTGGGCGTCGGCGGGCTGGTCGGCGGGCTGCTCGTCGACGAGTCGCATGCGTCGAGCTTTGTGCGGCTGTTCGCCATCGAGGCCGTGATGTTCCTGGTGCTCGGTGCGGCGGTGGCCACCGTGCGGCTGCCGCAGGTGCCGAAGGTCGAGGACGCGGTGCCCAGTGAGGAGCGGGCCAAGGGCGCTTGGCGGGCGCTGTTCGCGGACCGGCGGATGGTGTGGCTGTGCGTGCTGGGGTTCGTGCTGTTCTTCGCCTGCTACGGGCAGTTCGAGTCGGGTCTGGCGGCGTATGCGACCGAGGTGACGCGGATCCCGCCGTCGAGCCTGGGTATCGCGCTGGCGGCCAATACGGCGGCGATCGTGGCGGCGCAGTTCGTGGTGCTCAAGCTGGTGGAGGGGCGGCGGCGCAGCCGGGTGATGGCGCTGGTCGGGTTGATATGGACCGTGGCGTGGATAGCCGCCGGGCTGTCCGGGCTGGTGCACGGTGCGCAGGCGGTGGCGACGGCCCTGCTGATCTCGACGTATGCGCTGTTCGGGATAGGTGAGTCGATGCTGTCGCCGACGGTGGCTCCGTTGGTGGCCGATCTGGCGCCGGCTTCTCTGATAGGTCAGTACAACTCGGCGTTTGCGCTGGTCAAGCAGCTGGCGTTGGCGGTCGGTCCGGCGGTGGGTGCCCTGATGGTGGGGCATGGGATGTACGTGGCGTACATCGGGATGCTGGTGGTGTGTGCCGTGGGGATCAGTGTGCTGTCGCTGCGGCTGGGGCGGATGCTGCGGCCCGCGCAGGACAATCCGCATCGCGTGGTCGTGCCGGTGCCCGCGGCGCGGGTGCCGGCGAAGGCGGAGGCGGAAGCCGTGGGCTGCCAGGCCTGAGCCGAGGAGTCACGGCGAGGCCGTACCGGAAGGCGCCGTCCCGTCCCCTGTCCATGGGGGACGGGGCGGCGCCTTCGTCGTACGGGCGGCTACCCCCTGGGCAGGGCGAATTCGCACCACACGGCCTTGCCGCCGCCCGGGGTGCGGCGTGAGCCCCAGGAGGAGGCGATGGTGGCGACGATGGAGATGCCCCGGCCGGCCTCGTCGGCGGGCTCGGCGCGGCGGCGCCGGGGGAGGTGGTCGTCCCCGTCGGTGACTTCGATGATCAGGCGGCGGTCCGTGCGGCGCAGTCGCAGCCGCATGGGGGGCGTGCCGTGCTGGAGGGAGTTGGCGACCAGTTCGCTGGCCGCGAGGACGCCGAGGTCGTGCAGCTCGGGCGAGAAGCGCCAGGAGGCCAGAACGCCGGAGGCGAAGGCGCGGGCGCGTGGGGCCGCTTCGGTGCCGCCGTGGAGTTCGAGGGCGGCGTTGTGGAACAGCTCGGCGTCGTGGCCGGTCCGTTCGGGGTGCTGGAGGACGAGGATGGCGACGTCGTCGTCGTGCGTGGCGGTGATGCCGAGGGAGCGCAGCAGGCGGTCGCAGACGATGTCGGGGGTGCCGGCGGCGCCGGCGAAGGCGCGCTCCAGGGCGTCGACGCCGTCGTCGATGTCCTTGTCGCGGCGCTCGACGAGGCCGTCGGTGTAGAGGACGGCGCTGCTGCCGGGGCCGAGCGGGACGGATCCCGAGGTGTGCAGCCAGCCGCCGGTTCCCAGGGGCGGTCCGGTGGGCTCGGCGGCGCGGCGGACCGTGCCGTCCGCGTCGCGTACGAGGATGGGCAGGTGTCCGGCGGACGCGTAGACCAGGCGGCCCTCGTTGGGGTCGTGGACGGCGTAGACGCAGGTGGCGATCTGGCTTGCGTCGATCTCGGCGGCCAGGCCGTCCAGCAGCTGGAGGACCTCGTGCGGCGGGAGGTCGAGGCGGGCGTAGGCGCGTACGGCGGTGCGCAGCTGGCCCATGACGGCGGCGGCGCGCACCCCGCGGCCCATGACGTCGCCGATGACCAGGGCGGTGCGGCCGGCGCCGAGGGTGATGACGTCGTACCAGTCGCCGCCGACCGCGGCGTCCGTGCCGCCGGGCTGGTAGGTGGCGGCCACGCGGAGGTCGTCGGGCTGCTCCAGTTCCTGGGGCAGCAGGGAGCGCTGGAGGGTGACCGCGGCCTCGCGCTGGCGGGCCTCGCTTGCGCGGAGCCGTTCGGCGGACTCGATCTGGTCGGTGACCTCGGCGCCGAAGACCAGCACGCCCTTGTGGGGTGCGATGCAGGCGACCTCGGGGTCGGGCGCCGGGCCGCTGGCGGCGACCTCGATCGGGGTGCAGGTGAAGGTGTAGTAGCCGTCGCGGGTGCGGTCGCCGCCGGGGACCTTGCGGGACTTGACCGTACGGGGTTTGCCGCTGCGCAGGACCTGGTCCATCAGGGGCAGCAGGCCCAGTGCGTCGAGTTCGGGGAGGGCTTCGCGGGCGGTCTGGCCGGCCGGGCGGGGGCCGAAGACGGCGGCGTAGGCGCCGTTGACGTAGGCGAGGCGGTGTTCGGGGCCGTAGACGACGGCGACGAGGGCGGGGATGGTGCCGAGGATGTCGTGGACGGAGAGGGCGTCGACGGTGGGGGGCAGGGTCGCGGGGAGGGGTTCCTGCGCGGGGTCCGCGTCGGCGCGGGCGGCGGGGACGGAGCCGGTGGTGGCGGCCGCCGGGTCGGCGGGCGGGCAGTCCGCCGCGGGCGTGGCGGCGGGCGCCGGGGCCTCGGCGGGCGGGGTGGCCGGCGTACCGGGGGCGGGGCGGGGTGCGGCGCGGTCGGATCGGGCGGCGGCGCGCCGCTGTGTGCCGGGGAACTTGGCGCTCCAGCGCGTGAAGATCACGGAGGGGTACCTCTTACTTCGCGTCGTCGCGCGGGATCGGGCCGTCGGCATGGCGGGACCTCCCGGCCGTCGGCCGGGGGAGGGTCGGCTGGGGGCACTCTCGGCGCCCTTTTGCGGAATGCAGCAAACGTCCAGAATCCTCGTGATTGTCACTCTTTGCAGATACGAGCCCACCCATGGTCACACGTCCAGTGTGGCCGACCGGACGGACATCCGTCAGACGCCCGGCAGCCGGTGTGGAGTTCCGCACTCCGCAATCTCCGGCCGCCACCGGGATGACGGCGTGTCAACTTTGGTGGCCGGTGCGGCGCGTCAGCTGGCTTCGTTGTGCCGGCCGGTGCCCGCGGCGAGCTCGAACTCGGCGCGCGGGTTCTCCAGCGAGCCGAGCGAGACGATCTCGCGTTTGAACAGGCCCGCGAGGGTCCATTCGGCCAGGACCCGGGCCTTGCGGTTGAAGGTCGGGACCCGGCCGAGGTGGTAGGCGCGGTGCATCAGCCAGGCCGGGTAGCCCCGCAGCTTGCGCCCGTAGACGTGGGCGACGCCCTTGTGCAGGCCGAGCGAGGCCACCGAACCGGCGTATTTGTGCGCGTAGTCGACGATGGGGCCGCCGCGCACCGCCGCCGCGACGTTCTCGGCGAGGACCTTGGCCTGGCGCAGGGCGTGCTGGGCGTTGGGCGCGCAGGTGGCGGGGGGCTCGTCGGGCTTGGCCGGCGGCTGGGCCGTCAGGTCGGGGACCGCGGCCGCGTCCCCCGCGGACCAGGCGTGTTCGGCGCCGTCCACCTGGAGCGCGGCGGTGCACTTGAGGCGGCCGCGGCCGTTGAGCGGCAGTCCGGTCGCGGCGAGGATGGGGTGCGGCTTGACGCCGGCGGTCCATACGAGGGTTCTGGTCGGGAAGCGGGAGCCGTCGCTCAGTACGGCGACGCGCTTCTCGCAGGACTCCAGCCGGGTCTCCAGCCGTACGTCGATATTGCGGCCGCGCAGCTCCCGTACGGCGTAGCGGCCCATGTCCGGGCCCACTTCGGGCAGGATCCGGTCGGTCGCCTCCACCAGGATCCACTTCATGTCCTCGGGCTGGATGTTGTGGTAGTAGCGGACGGCGTAGCGGGCCATGTCCTCCAGTTCGGCCAGCGCCTCCACGCCCGCGTAGCCGCCGCCGACGAAGACGAAGGTCAGCGCGGCGTCGCGGACGGCGGGGTCGCGGGTGGAGGAGGCGATGTCGAGCTGTTCGAGGACGTGGTTGCGCAGTCCGATGGCCTCTTCGACGGTCTTGAAGCCGATGCCGACGTCGGCGAGGCCGGGGACGGGCAGGGTGCGCGAGACCGAGCCCGGCGCGAGGACCACTTCGTCGTAGGCGACCTCGATGGCGCCGTTGCCGGTCTCCTCGGCGGCCAGGGTGGTGATCGTCGCCTTGCGTGCGGTGTGGTCGAGGGCGGTGACCTCGCCGACGACGACCTTGCACTGCGGCAGCACGCGGCGCAGCGGTACGACGACGTGGCGCGGGGAGATGGAGCCGGCCGCGGCCTCGGGCAGGAACGGCTGGTACGTCATGTACGGCTCGGGGTCGACCACGATCACCTCGACGGTGCCCTGCCGCAGCTCCTGCTTGAGCTTCCGCTGGAGGCGCAGGGCGGTGTACATCCCCACGTAGCCACCGCCGACGACGAGGATGCGCGCCACGTTGTCCGAAGCCTTCGAAGACACAGCCTTCACAGAGGTACTCCTCGCGGTGTCGACCAGGCCCGGGGCGGCACCGATCCGGTGGCCGGCCGGCGATGCGGCCACCCATCGGGCGCTGCGCCCCCGGGAAAGCACAGCACTGTTCCATGACGCACCGCCGCGGCGCCTTTGTCCACAGGCTCGTCGAAATGTATGTCCGGGCGCGGCGCTGGGGACGGAACGGCCGATTCCACGCGCCCGGGCCGAGGTGCGCTGGTCAGGTGGTGGGTGACGGGGGCGAGCAGGGGCGTAATCCGGGCGGATCAGGCCCGTTGGGCCGATCGGGGGGCGCACTGCACGGAACGCCCCCTTCAATCTTGACGCGGGCTCAACTATGTTCGTATCTCGTTGGGGTGCACCCTCGTGTCGGTCCACCCCGACCGTCAGGGCGGGGAGTCTCCGGGGGGAGACGTCATTACCGGGGGATCTATATGCATATTCAGGGCTCTCAATGGCCGGCGACCGTCGCGATGGCACACGCCTCGGACGGCGGCGGCAACGGAAACAGCACCAACGGGGGCGGCGGCAACGGCGCCGGTACGGGCCCGGCAGCGGGCGGCCGGAGTACGCCGCTGCGGGTCGACGCGCAGCGCAATCTGGAGCATGTGCTGCGGGCGGCGCGCGAGGTGTTCGGCGAGCTGGGGTACGGCGCCCCGATGGAAGACGTGGCGCGCCGGGCCCGGGTGGGTGTCGGCACGGTCTACCGCCGGTTCCCGAGCAAGGACATCCTGGTCCGCCGGATAGCCGAGGAGGAGACCTCACGGCTGACGGACCAGGCGCGTACGGCGCTGGGCCAGGAGGACGACCCGTGGTCGGCGCTGTCCCGCTTTCTGCGGACGTCGGTCGCTTCGGGCGCCGGACGGCTGCTGCCGCCGGGCATCCTGCGGGTGAGCGCGGACACCGACCGGTCCGCGGAGCGCACACCGGGCGGTACGGACACCGGGCGGGTGCCGGATCACCTGGGCGAGGCCCGGGTGCCGCAGCAGCGGATGGCGCCCGGCGCGGACGGTCCGCCGGCCGATCTGCGGCTGGTCGACCGGCGCGACGAACCGGCGGAGGGCGCGCCGGGCCCGGCCGGGGACACGGCCGGTGCCGAGGCGCTGCTGGAGGTCGTCGGGCGGCTCGTGGAGCGCGCCCGGGCAGCCGGTGAGCTGCGGGCCGATGTGACGGTCTCCGACGTCCTGCTGGTCATCGCCACGGGCGCGCCCGCGCTGCCCGACCCCGCTCATCAGCAGGCCGCCTCCGCGCGGCTGCTGGAGATCCTGCTGGAGGGGCTGCGCTCGCGCCCTGCCCGGTGATGTCCGCCGGCCGGCCGCGTCCGGGTGGGCCCGATCGCCGGGTCCGCCGGGCGGGGCGGGCGGGTGTGGTGCGGCGGCCACGGGGATCCGGGGCGCGGGGCCGTGGGCCGTGGTGATCCGGCCGGTGGCGTTTTCCGTCTCCGGGCCCGGTGTCCGCGCGCGCCGGGGCGCGTACGCGTACGGCGCGCGTTGTGGCCCGTACGGGTTCCGCGCGCCGTGCTGCCCGTTGACGCGATATGGCCCGCACGGGTGAATGTCCGTGCGGGCGTCCGCGCCCCCGCCCCGGACGAGTGGTTGACCGCAGGACCCCTCAGGCGCCGGGACGCGATGTGGCACGCTTGCGCGGTATTCCGGTGTGACGGCGGCTTCGGGGGCCTCGGCGATGAGTGTTGACGGGCGGGACGAGCGGCGCAACGGCGAGACGGCGCCGTCACGGCAGGTCCCTGGCCAGACCGGTCCGTTGGGGGCCACTCCCCCGGCGGCCGGGCCGGCCGAGCGGCATGACCGCGCCGGCGGCCTTGCGGGCGACGGGCACAGTGTGCCGCCGCAGCGCGAGCCGGGCGGCCGTACGGCCCCGGCCACCGATGCCGGCGAAGGCGCCGACGGAGGCGAGCTCCCGCCGTCCGACGCCCAGTTGCTCGCGGCCATGCGGGCCGGTGACGACAGCGCGTACGAGGAGATGTACCGCAGGCACGCCGAGGCGGTCCGGCGCTACGCCCGCCAGTGCTGCCGGGATGTGCACACCGCGGAGGATCTGACCGGTGAGGTCTTCGCCCGCACGCTGCAGGCGGTGCGCGGCGGCGCGGGCCCGGATTCCGCGGTGCGCGCCTATCTGCTGACGACCGTCCGCCGGGTCGCCGCCTCCTGGGCGAAGACCGCGCGGCGGGAGCAGCTGGTCGAGGACTTCGCGGTGTTCGCGGTGACCGCTGCCGGTTCGTCGAGGGACGCCGACACGCTGGATCTGGGCGCGGATGTGCGCGCCATGCACGAGGCCGAGCAGTCCATGGCCGTACAGGCGTTCCGCAGCCTGCCGGAGCGCTATCAGACGGTGCTGTGGCACACCACGGTCGAGGAGGAGTCGCCCAGCCAGGTCGCCCCGCTGCTCGGGCTGACCGCGAACGCCACCGCCGTCTTGGCGCACCGCGCCCGTGAGGGGCTCAGGCAGGCGTATCTGCAGGCGCATGTCAGCCATTCGCTGACGGCCGGCGGGGACTGCGCCCGGTACGCGGACCGGCTCGGCGCGTACGCCCGTGGCGGGCTGCGGGTACGGGCCGAGCGGGGGCTGCGCAAGCATCTGGACGAGTGTGCGCGGTGCCGGATGGCCGCGCTGGAGGTCGCGGACGTCAATCAGCGGATCGGTGCGCTGCTGCCGGTCGCGGTCGTCGGCTGGTTCGCCGCCGGGTACGCCGTCAAGGCGGCCGCCGCGGCGGTGGGGGCCGCGGGGGCGGCGGCCGGTGCCGGCGCGGCCGCGGCGGCGGCGGGGGGTTCCGGTGCGGCCGGTGGTGCCGGCAGTGCGGGTGGTGCCGTGGTGGGCGAGGGGCTCGGCGCGCCGGTGAAGGCCGGTATCGGCGTCGGGGCGGCGATGGTGGCCGGCGCGGCGCTCGCGCTGGCGCTGACCAGCAGCATGGAGCCCGCGCCGCAGCCCCAGCCGCAGGCCGGGCCCCCGCGGCCGGCCCCGACCGCACCGCACAGACCGTCGCCGTCGCCTGCGAAGCCGCTGCCGCCGGCGGCCGGCGCCGCACCGGCCCCGAAGCCCGCACCGACGCACCGGCCGGACCCCGGGCGGACGCCCGAGCCGGCCCCGCACCGGTCGTCGCCCGCGCCCACCCCGCCCCCGACGACCGCCCCCGCGCCGACTCCCACGCCCACCCCCACACCACCCGAGCCCTCCCCCGAGCCGCCGCTCCCCGACCCGACGGCCTATCAGGTCAGTGCGCTCGACCACGACTTCATGGGTGACGGCACCAAGCCGGAGGTGCGCAGCATCGGGAGCAGCTGGCTGTGGCAGCGGCAGTCGCCGAAGATCGCCGGGACGACGTACGCACACGGTGTGAGCGTGCACGCCCCGTCCTCGGTGATCATCGACCTCAACCGCCGGTGCACCTCTTACGACGCCGTCGCGGGCATCGACGACCTCAGCCTGGGGCTGGGTGCGCTGCGCTTCTCCGTCTACGCCGACGGGGAGCGGCTGTGGCGGTCGGAGGCGGTGCGCGGCGGGGAGCGGGCGGTGCCGGTGCATGTCCCGCTGGCGGGCCGTAAGACGCTGCGGCTGGTGGCCGAGCCGGTGTCGCCGGTGGATGTGGTGGCCGTGGGGGACTGGGCGCTGTCGCAGATCAGCTGTCGCTGACGGGCCGGGCCGGCGGCTTGCGGCGCGGGCCGCCGGGGCGCCGCTTGGGGCCGTCGGCCGCGGGGGGCGCCTCGGGTATCGCGCCGGATGCGCGGTGCGGCGCGAGTATCTCGACGACTTCGGCGGGCGTGAGGCGTGCGCCCTCGGCGTGCAGCGCCTCGTATCCGCCGTCGGCCGCGCCGTCCAGCTCGGCGCGCAGCTCGTCCGCCGTGCGCCGTACGTCCTCCTCCTCGGGGACGGTCCTGGGCAGTTCGCCGCGCCAGGCGGTCGAGGCGCCCAGCAGCCGGGCCGCGTCGCGGGGGCGGCCGGCGCCGCGCAGCGCCGGGACCGCGCACTCGGCGGCGAACGCCAGCGCGGGCCGGGTGCAGTACAGCGTCAGCCCCGAGCTCAGCGCCTGATGGCACCGGCTCAGCGCGCCCGCCGTATCGCCCTGTGCCGCCGCGATCCGGCCCGCCAGAGCGTCCAGCATGACGGCGAACTGGGGCGGCGGGGTGCCCAGGGCGGCGGCCCGGCGCGCCGCCTCGCACTGCGTGCGCGCCGCCTCCGGTATCCCCTGGCGCAGCGCGATGCGGGCGTGCAGCGAGTGGTTGAAAGCCCGCGGGTCCTGTACGCCCCACTCGGCGGCCTGCTCGTCCGCCTGCGCCAGTCCCTTCTCGGTGGCGTCCATGTCACCGCCGGCGAAGTGGAGTTCGGCCAGCCGGGACAGGATGAACGGGCCCTCCGAGTACGCGCCCAGCTCCCAGGTCAGCGCCAGCGCCTCCTCGTAGGCCGCACGCGCCTCGTCGTAGCGGCCGCGGATCTGCCGCAGCTCTCCGGTGACGGCCGCGACCTGGGCGAGCATCCAGCGGTCGCCGACCCTGCGGGCCAGCTCGGTCAGCTCCGGCTCGTCCGCCTCGGCGGACTGCAGGCCGCCGGGCGCGTCGATCGCGATATGCGTGCGGAAGATCAGCGAGGCGCCCAGCTCCCAGCTGCCGCCGAGCTCCCGGGTGGTGGCGACGGCGCCGTCCATGAGCGGCAGGACCTGGTCGTAGCCGCCGAGGAAGAAGGCGGTGAACGGCCACAGCAGCCCGGGGAAGCGAGCGCTGCGCGGGTGCGGGCGACGGTAGGCGGTCAGCAGCCGGTCGATCAGGGCGCGGCTCTCCGGTGTGTCGTAATGGCGGTCGGCCCGCTGGTCCTGGAGCAGGAAGAAGAGCAGCAGCCGCAGGTCCATCTGCGCCCAGAACACCGGATCGGTGTCGGCGAGCTCCTCCGGGGCGGGGGCGAGGGCGGCAACCCGCTCCACCCAGGAGGCGCCCTCCTGGCGGTAGTTGCGCAGCCACCAGAACCAGCACATGGCCCGGACGATCCGCTGGGCGGTCTCCGCCTCCCGGCCGGCGACCACGCGCTGCAGCACCGCCCGTACGTTGTCCAGCTCGGCCTCGACGCGCGCCAGCCAGGGCAGCTGCTCGGCGGAGCGGAGACGGGGCTCGGCGTCCTCCGCGAAGCGCAGGAAGTGGTCCGTGTGGCGGGCGAGGGTGCGCGCGTGCTCCTCGGGGCGGGCGGTGGCCCGCTCGCGGGCGTAGGCGTGGATGGTCTCCAGCATCCGGTAGCGGGGCTCGGCGCCCCGGTGGTCGACGACCAGCAGCGACTTGTCCACCAGGGCGCCGAGGCGGTCGAGGACCTCCCCGGGGCCCTCGCCGCAGACCGCCTCGGCCGCCGCCAGGGTGCAGCCGCCGGCGAACACCGACAGCCGGCGCAGCAGGGCGCGCTCCGGCTCCTCCAGCAGGTCCCAGGACCAGTCGACGACCGCGCGCAGCGTCTGCTGGCGCGGCAGCGCGGTTCGGTTTCCGCTGGTCAGGAGCCGGAAGCGGTCGTCGAGGCGCTCGGCGATCTGGCGGGGGGAGAGCAGCCGCAGCCGGGCCGCGGCCAGTTCGATGGCGAGCGGCAGCCCGTCCAGCCGGCGGCAGATCTCGTCCACCGCCGCCGGGTCGTCCGCGTCCCGGAATTCCGGCCGCGCCGCCACCGCCCGCTCGGCGAACAGCTGATGGGCGGGCACCGGCTCCAGCGGCTCCAGCGGCCGTACGGCCTCGCCGGGCACGCCCAGCGGCTCCCGGCTCGTGGCCACCACCGTCAGCCCGGGGCAGCGCCGCAGCAGCAGATCGGCCAACTCGGCGGCGGCGCCGACCACATGCTCGCAGTTGTCGAGGACGAGCAGCAGTCTGCGCGGTGCGCAGTGGTCGACGATCCGGGCCGCGGGGTCACTGTGCTCGGCGGTCGTACGCGCTTCCATGGCGGGTGAGAAGACGGCGGTGTCCCGTCGGCCGAGCGCGGACAGCACGGCTCCCGGCACCGCCTCCGGCGCGTCCAGCGGCGCCAGCTCGGCGATCCAGACCCCGTCGGGGTGCTCCCCGGCCAGCGAGGCGGCCAGCTCTTCGGAGAGGCGGGTCTTGCCGGCGCCGCCGGGTCCCGTGAGAGTGATCAGACGTGTCTGACGTATCGTCACTTCTGCGCGCAGGGCGGCGAGTTCCCTCCCCCTGCCGACGAACGAGTCGAGCCGGGCGCGGAGGTTGCCGTGGCGCGGGGCCGCAGCGGGAATCGTGACCCCCTCCCCGGGGACGGCCTTGCCGGAGAGCAACTCGGCATGCAGGGCGCGTAGTTCGGGCCCCGGATCGGCGCCCAGCCTCTCCGCCAGCAGCTCGCGGGTCTCCTCGTACGCGGCCAGCGCGTCGGCGCTCCGCCCCGTACGCTGCAGGGCTCGCAGCAGCTGGACCCGGAACGGCTCGTCCAGGGGGTGGTCCGCGGTCAGCTGCCGCAGCTCGGGGAGCAGCTCCTCGGCGCGGCCGAGCGCCAGATCCGCGTCGATCCGCCGGTGCAGCGCCGCCAGCCGCAGCGCTTCCGGGCCCCGGGCCGCCCCCTCCGCGTCGGGCAGATCCGCCAGCGCCGGCCCGCGCCACAGTGCGAGTCCGGCCCGCAAGGTCTCGGCAGCGCCCGCCGCGTCCCCCTCCCGCAGCCTGCTCGTCCCCGCGGCGACCAGCCGCTCGAAGCGATGCAGATCCACCTCCTGCGCCTCGGTGACCAGCCGGTACGCCCCCGGCAGCGACTCCACCGCGCCCTTGCCCAGCGCCCGCCGCACGCGCCCGATCAGCGCCTGCAACGCGGCCGGCGCGTCCTGCGGCGGCGCGTCCACCGCCCAGACCTCGTCGATCAGCGTCTCCACGGCCACCGGCCGTCCGCCGCGCAGCGCCAGGGACGCGACCAGCGCCCGCACCCGCGCACCGCCGAGCGGCACGGGCTGCCCTTGCTCGCCCAGGACCTCCGTCGAGCCCAGAATCCGAAACTTCACCCGGCCATTGTCCAGTCCCGCGGCTGGGCCCGCCGGTTATCCACAGACCGGCCGTGAGCGGGCGTTTCGTTATCCACAGCCGTGCACAGAGCCCTGGGCCGGCACCGGTGGCGGGGACGCGGCCGCGCCTCACGGCGCTGCGCCATCCCGGCTCACAGCAGTACGGAGCCTCTTCTCACGACAGCCGCGCCCGGGGGACCACGCCTCCCGCGAGTGCCCGTTGGCGCGCTCCCTCCGCCCCCGTCCAGCAGGTGCCCCGCCGCGCCACGAGCCGGCGCAGCCACAGCTCCGTGGAGACCAGCTCGGCCAGGCCGTCCAACGGCAGCGCCGCTCCCTCCGCCGCGGACCGCAGCGCCTTGCGGACCACCCGCGCCTCGATCAGCCCCGCGTCGGCCAGCAGCGGGGCGTCGAAGAGCCGGACCAGGTCGCCCACCGCGCCGCGCAGCCCGGCGCGTACCGCTGCCGCGTGGGTGAGGTGCGAGGTGGCGCCCCACCCGGGCGGCAGATCCCGTACGCCGGCGCCGGCCAGTACGGAGCGCAGTACGGCTGCCCGCGCCCCGGGCTGCACCCGCAGGGTGTCCGGCAGGGCGCGGCAGGCGAGCACGACCTGGTTGTCGAGGAAGGGGGCGTGCAGCCGCTGGTTGCGGACCTCGGCGGCCTGCTCGAAGACCCGGTGGTCGGCGGCCTGGCGGGCCAGCGCCGCGCGGGCCCGCCGCTCCCCCGGGCGGCCCACGGCGGACGACCGGTTCGCCGCGTCGCTGAGGCGAACCGATACTTCGGCCAGCGCCTCGCCCGTGAGCCAGCGCGCCGCGGGCCCCGGACGGCACCAGGCGAGCGCGGCCAGCGAGGCGTCCACCGCCCCGCCGGTCACCGGCTCGTCGGCGAACTCCCGCTCCAGCAGGCGCCGCGCGGCATCGGCGATGCCGACCGGGTACGGCGTACGGGCCAGCCTGCGGGCCGCGCGGTAGACCGTGAACGGCACCAGGACGGACTGTGCGGACGGGCCGTCCGCCTTGGCCAGCGCGGTGACCGGGCGCAAGAGGTGGCGCCGGCGGCGGTCCATGAGGAGGTCGGCGAGCCGGGCCGGGTGCGCGTCGAGTACCTGGCGGGCGCCGTGTCCGACGAAGTGGTCCGCGCTGCCCGCCAGCAGGCGGCGGCGGTGGCGGCTCGCGGTGGTGAGGGAGGGGCCCGGCTCGTCCGTGAGCGGGCCGCTGTCGAGGTCCGCGTACGGGAGGGCCTCTTCGCCGGCCGCGACGACGACATGGTGCAGCCGCGGGTTGTCGGCGATGCTGCGGGCGCGCTCCAGTTCGGCGTCCCGGTAGGCCTGTACGCCTTTGGTGGCACGGTCGTTGAAGGTGACGGCCAGCAGGCGCTCGCCGTGCCCGTTGAGCCGTCCGGGCTGGCCGGGGAGACCGGCGGCCAGCAGGGCGAGGGTCCCCGAGGCGCTGCCTCCGGAGAGGTCGGCGCCGATGCCGGGGGCCGGTCCGCCCCGTGCGGCACGCCGCTCGGCGGGCCCCATACCGGGCACCGGACCGGGGTCGAGTCCTTCGAGGCCGTCCGGATCGGGCGCGTGCCGGGGCCCGGCCAGCCGGGCGCGGACCGCTTCGACCAGCGCGTCGCGGACGCCGTCCACGGCCTGCTCCGGGGCGAGTTGGGGCGCGGCGACGGCGAGCGAGGCGGTCGGCTCGTAGGAGGTGACGTCGCGGGCGCCGCCGCGCAGCACCAGGGCGTGACCGGGCGGAATCCGGCGCACCCCTTCGTACGGCGTGCCGGCGCCGAGCGCCTCGGGGGCGTCCGGGCAGGCCAGCAGCGCGGCCAGATGCCCGACGTCGAGGCTGGCCTCCACCAGGTCGGCGAGCGGGAGGGCGGCGGTGGCGTACGCGGTGCCGCCGGCCCAGGGGGTGTGGAAGACGGGGCGGGCGCCGGCCAGGTCGCCGGTGACGGTGATCCGCCGCCCTACCTGGACGACGGCGGTGTAGCTGCCGGGCCAGGCGGTGAGATGGCGCAGCGCGCCCCCGCGGGCCGCGAAGAGACCGACCCGCAGCTGGTCGTCGGTGGCCCCGCAGACGCCGAACACGGCGAGCCGGGTCTCCGGGTCGGCCTGTACGACGCGGACCTCGTCGGGCCGCCAGTCGCCGACCGCCCACAGGGGATCCGGGTCGCCCCACAAGGGCTGCGCGCCTACGGGCAGGACGGTGCGGCTCTCCGCGCGCGCCGCCGCGCCGGTGGCGGACGACCCCGTGGCGGCACTGCTCCACCCCACCAACCAGCGCATCGCCGCCTCCACCCGATTCCCCGCCCGCCAGGGCCGCCCACGGCCGCCCCGTACGGCGGATTGCCAAGCTGCCGTCAAGCTGTTGCGGCGACCATGCTGCCATGACAGCGGCGCAGGGGAGGTGCCGAAGCGGGCCCGTATACGGGCAGTTCGCGGCGGGGAGGCGCGACGGGCGGCCGCTGGCGGGCCACGGGCGGATCGGTCGGCCGCGTCCACGGGGCGCCTCGGAACAGCGCGCCCTCCGCCCCGCACGCGGACGTCCGTCCTCGCATCAACCCCGGAAGGCCCCCCGTGTGGCCCCCGGGGCGGCTCCGAGTGCGCGGCGGCGCGAAATCACCATCCGGCGGTTTTCGGCCAAAGTCCGTTCCCTGCAGTCCAGTTGACACGTTCGGGCATCGCGTCAACCAGTGGTACGCCGGCCGGCGACCGGCTTGCGCGACGGTCCGGGAGGCGGGCTTCGCCTCCCGGACCGGACCGTCACCCGCGGGGAATGAGGTGACGGTGTCCCCCAGCCCACTGGATCCAGTGCAGCGGGCCGACCCACGCAGAAGCCATGGAAGCGCTCCCGGTGACCGGCGGCCAGCGCGCACGGACGGGCGCACGGGCACACGTACCCGGAGCACATGCCAATTCCCGTACCCCTGTTTGAACATGAATCTCGCCATCCGGGACACCGACTCTTAACGGTCGGGATCCGGCGAACTACTCTGGGTGGACGCATGCCCCGGGGTACCGGGGCGGCTGTCGGTGTGTCGAGGGGTGCGCATGTCCAGGGATATACGCGGGCCGAACGAAAAGCTCGGCACCGTCCTCGCCCTCGCGGGTATCAGCAACGCCGGACTGGCGCGCCGGGTCAACGACCTCGGTGCGCAGCGCGGACTGACGCTTCGCTATGACAAGACGTCGGTGGCGCGATGGGTCTCCAAGGGCATGGTGCCCCAGGGCGCCGCGCCCCATCTGATCGCGTCCGCGATCGGCAGCAAACTGGGCCGGCCGGTGCCGCTGCACGAGATCGGCCTGGCCGACGCGGACCCGGCGCCCGAGGTCGGCCTGGCGTTCCCCCGCGATGTGGGCGCCGCGGTACGCTCCGCGACCGAGCTCTACCGTCTCGATCTGGCCGGACGGCGGGCCGGCGGTGGCGGCATCTGGCAGAGCCTGGCCGGATCCTTCGCCGTCAGCGCGTACGCCACCCCCGCCTCGCGCTGGCTGATATCCCCGGCGGACAGCTCGGTGGCGCGGGAGGCGGCCGAGGCGCGCGACAAGGACGCCGCGGCGGCGGGCGACGGCGGGATCCCGCAGCACGTCGGCCACAGCGACGTCAGCAAGCTGCGCGAGGCGGCGGAGGACGCGCGCCGCTGGGACTCCAAGTACGGGGGCGGTGACTGGCGTTCGTCGATGGTGCCGGAGTGCCTCCGGGTGGACGCGGCGCCATTACTCCTCGCCTCGTACAGCGACGAGGTGGGCCGGGCGCTCTTCGGGGCGACCTCCGAACTCACCCGGCTCGCGGGGTGGATGGCCTTCGACACGGGCCAGCAGGAGGCCGCGCAGCGCTACTACATCCAGGCGCTGCGGCTCGCCCGTGCGGCCGCCGACGTCCCCCTGGGCGGGTATGTCCTGGCCTCGATGTCCCTCCAGGCGACCTACCGGGGCTTCGCCGACGAGGGCGTCGACCTCGCCCAGGCCGCCCTGGAACGCAACCGCGGCCTGGCCACGGCCCGCACCATGAGCTTCTTCCGCCTGGTGGAGGCGCGGGCGCAGGCCAAGGCAGGGGAAGCGCGCGCCTGCGAGGTGGCGCTGAAGGCGTCCGAGGGCTGGCTGGAGCGCTCCCGCAGCGGCGACCCCGACCCGTCATGGCTGGACTTCTACTCGTACGAGCGCTTCGCCGCCGACGCCGCCGAGTGCTACCGGGATCTGCGGCTGCCCCGCCAGGTCCGCCGCTTCACCGAGCAGGCGCTCTCCCGTCCCACGGAGGAGTTCGTGCGCTCCCACGGGCTGCGTCTGGTGGTGTCCGCGGTGGCCGAACTGGAGTCCGGCAACCTGGACGCGGCGTGTGCGGCGGGCACCCGGGCGGTCGAGGTGGCCGGCCGGATCTCCTCGGCCCGTACGACGGAGTACGTCCGTGATCTGCTGCACCGCCTGGAGCCGTACGGGGACGAGCCCCGGGTGGTGGAGCTGCGGGAACGGGCGCGGCCGCTGCTGGCGGCGCCGGCATAGGCCCGGTCCGGCACCGGCCGGGCCACAGGGACGGCCGGTGTCCGCCGCGGCTCGGACCGCATTGTCAGTGCCGACCGTCATGATGGGATACGTCGTCGGCGATGATGCGCAGGTCCGCGGCGACGGTCGGGCCTGCGGTCATGCGGTTGGGGAGGTGCAGTGGCGGCGTACGACTGCGATGTGCTGGTGATCGGGGCCGGCATCATCGGGCTCTCGACGGCCCATGCGATCACGCGGGCCGCGCCGGGCACGCGCGTCGTGGTCCTGGAGAAGGAACCCGGTCCGGCCCGCCATCAGACCGGGCGCAACAGCGGCGTGATCCACAGCGGCATCTACTACCCGCCCGGCTCACTGAAGGCCCGCTACGCCCTGCAGGGCTCGGCGGAAATGGTGAAGTTCTGCACCGAACACGACATTCCGCATGAGGTCACCGGGAAGCTGATCGTCGCCACGGACCGCAGCGAGCTGCCGCGGCTGCACGGCCTGATCCAGCGCGGCCGCGAGCACGGCCTGCCGGTGCGCGAGCTGGGCCCCGCCCAGATAGCCGAGTACGAGCCCGAGGTGCGCGGCCTGGCCGCCATCCATGTCGGCACGACCGGCGTCTGCGACTTCGGGGCGGTCGCCCGCCGCTTCGCCGCGCTCGCCACGGACGCCGGCGCCCGGATCGTGTACGGCGCGGAGGTGACCACGATCGGCCGTCGCCCGGGGCGGGTGGCGGTCCGTACCGCCGACGGCACGGTCCATCGGGCCCGCGCCCTGGTCAACTGCGCCGGGCTGCACTGCGACCGGATCGCCCGGCTGGCGGGCGACGCCCCGGGCATGCGGATCGTCCCGTTCCGCGGCGAGTACTTCACCCTCGCCCCGGAGCGCGCGGCCCTCGTCCGCGGCCTGGTCTACCCGGTCCCCGACCCGGCCTTCCCCTTCCTGGGCGTCCATCTGACCCGCGGCATCGACGGCGCCGTCCACATCGGCCCGAACGCCGTCCCCGCCCTGGCCCGCGAGGGCTACGACTGGCGCACGATCCGCCCCGCCGAGCTCGCCGGCACCCTCTCCTTCCCCGGCTCCTGGCGGATAGCCCGCCGCCACTGGCGCTACGGCGCCGGCGAACTGCACCGCTCCCTGTCCCGGCGCGCCTTCGCCGACGCGGTCCGCCGCCTCCTGCCGGCCGCCCGCGAGGAGGACCTGCTCCCCGCGCCCGCCGGCGTCCGCGCCCAGGCCGTCCTCCCCGACGGCACCCTCGTCGACGACTTCCTCTTCGCCGATTCCCCCGGCATGATCCACGTCCTCAACGCCCCGTCCCCGGCGGCCACGGCTTCCCTGCCCATCGGGCGGGAGGTGGCGCGGAGGGTGCTGGGGATAGTGGGAACGGCGGGGAGTGGGGCGGCGGGATAGCGGGCTCCCGCTCCTCGGCTCCCGCCCGCCCGTGCGCCATCCGTAGAATCGACACACTGTGTCCGAGAATCCCGTCACCCCCGAAGCCCACCCGCTGGCAGCCGGCACTCCGGAAGCCGACGCTCCGGAAGCGGCCGCGCAGCCCTCCGTCGCCCCGGAAACACGCAGCCTGGGCGCCACGGCCGTCTCAGCCGCCACGCCCCGCCGCGGCGCCCCCATGTTCCCGGACGGGACCGGCCCCGCGGCCGACCCCGCGGGCTCGCACCACGAGCGGCGGATTCGCTCCTTCCAGCCCCGCCGCAGCCGCGTCTCGCCCAGCCAGGCCGATGCGCTGCGCCGTCTGTGGCCCAAGTGGGGGCTGGACATCGACGGGCTCTCCCGCATCGATCTCGACGAGTTCTTCGACGGGCGGCCGGTCGTCCTGGAGATCGGCTTCGGCATGGGCGAGGCCACGGCACAGATGGCCGCGGCCGACCCGGACACCGGCATCCTCGGCTGCGATGTGCACACCCCGGGCCAGGGCAATCTGCTCGGTCTCGCGGAGCGGAACGGCCTGTCCAACATCCGGGTGGCCAACGGCGACGCGATCATCCTGCTGCGCGAGATGCTCGCCCCCGCCTCGCTTGCCGGCCTGCGCGTCTTCTTCCCCGACCCGTGGCCCAAGAAGCGCCACCACAAGCGTCGCCTCATCCAGCCGGAGTTCCTCGCGCTGGCGACCACCCGGCTCGCGCCCGGTGCCCTCGTCCACTGCGCGACCGACTGGGAGCCGTACGCCGAGCAGATGCTCGAGGTGCTCACCGCCGAGCCGACGCTGGAGAACCTCTACTCCGGCTACGCGCCCCGTCCGGACTTCCGTCCCCTGACCAAGTTCGAGGGCCAGGGCCTGGACAAGGGGCACGTCGTGCACGACCTCCTCTTCCGCCGCCTCGGCGCATAAGGCGAACGCTCCTCGCTACGGTCGACAGGTGTACCCGTCCCAGCCGCCCCCGCACCCGCCCCGCCCGCCGGCCCCCAGCCCGTACACACCCCGTGCCTGCGGGCACGACGCGCACCGCCCGACCGCCCCACACGGACACCACGGCCAGGACGAACACCCCGGCCCGTACGAGCACCACGCGCTCGGCCGGCCCCGACCGCACCCGCGCCGCCGTACGCCGCCCTGGCACAGCAAGACCGTCCGTGCCGTCGCGCTGATCTCCCTCCTGGCGCTCTCCGGCGTGATCATCATCGGCATGGTCCGCCAGGAGACCGGCACCGAGGGCTTCCTCGTCGGCCTCGGCCTGGCCGTCTTCCCCGTACCGCTCCTGATCGCGGCGTTCTGCTGGCTCGACCGCATAGAGCCCGAGCCCTGGCGCAACCTCGCGTTCGCCTTCGCCTGGGGTGCCTGTGCCGCCACTCTGGTCGCGCTGCTGGCCAACGGCTTCGCCACCGACTGGCTGGCCGCCAACATCGCCTCCACCTCCCCCTCGGAGGCCGAGGCGTGGGGCGCGACCGCCATCGCCCCGGTCGTCGAGGAAGCGGTCAAGGCCGCCGCGGTGCTGCTGCTCTACCGCTTCCGCCGACGGGACTTCGACGGCATCACGGACGGCATCGTCATCGCCGGCATCACCGCCACCGGCTTCGCCTTCACCGAGAACATCCTCTATCTGGGCAACGCCTTCGGCGAGGACCAGTCCCTGGGCCACTCCGGCCTGGACTCACTCACCGCCGGCACCTTCTTCGTCCGCATCGTCGTCTCCCCCTTCGCGCACCCGCTCTTCACCATCCTCACGGGCCTCGCGTTCGGCATAGCCGCCACCCGCTACCCCCGCCGCCGCGCCGCCCGGATCGCGCTGGCGCTCCTCGGCCTGCTCACCGCCGTCCTCCTGCACGCCATCTGGAACGCCGCCTCGACCCTGGGCGACCTCGGCTTCCTGGTCGTCTACGGGCTCTTCATGGTCCCCGTCCTGCTCGCCCTGACCTGGCTGGCCATCTGGGCGCGCACCCAGGAACTCCTCTCCCTGCGCGGCTACCTCGCCCCCTACATCACCGCCGGCTGGCTCGCCCCCACCGAACCCACCGCCCTCTCCTCCCTCAAAACCCGCGCCTTGGCCCGCGACATAGCCCTCCGCACCCACGGCCCCGCCGCCGCCCGCGCCGTCACCGAATACACCGCCGTAGCCACCACCCTCTCCTTCCACCGCCGCCGCGCCCACCTCACGGGCCCCACCTCAGACTTCACCGCCCGGGAGCAACATCTGTTGCAGCATCTGCGGCAGTACCAGCCTTGGGGACGGGCGGCGCTGACGGAGGCGTTGGGCGGGCGGGGTGAAGGGGGCAGGCCCGCCGGGGGCCGAACGGAGGGGCCGTCGGAGGGACCGTAGGCGGGGCCCTGATGGCTTGGATCAGAGCACGCTAGGCCGCATCCGCCATCCCCCACGAGATCGCCGAGGAGGAGCCCGCCCAGCCATCGGGCGTGCGCCAGATAGCTCCGACGCCGTGATCCTCAAGGTAGGGGGCGTAGACACCGATGTCCTCGGAGAACAACCCCAGGAGATGCGGCTTGGGCATCCCCTTCAGCAGGTACCAGAAATAGCGGTATTCCAGTAGCTGTCCTACGGCTTCGCGCACCGCCTGCGTAGGGTTGCCCTTCTTCACCGCCTTGGCTTCCACCAGCCATTCATCGCCATTGGCCTGGAGCACAAGGTCCCGAGGGTGCACACGCTGTGTGATCGGCGTGAATCCGCGTGCCTCGATGTAGGGACCAAATCGGTGGATCAGCCCCTCGTGCGCTCGGGTCCTTCGTTGCTTTGCGGCCGCCAGGCGAACGTAGTAGTCATCGCTCCTTTTGGGCCGGAACCCTTCCAGGCCCTCGTAGGTGACATGCTCGCGAGTGGTGTACTCGACGACAGGGCCGTCGGGCTCATTCACCACCTCGATGTGCGGCTCAACGGCGAGGGCAGCCCGGAGAATCGTGGCCATATTGCCGAGATCTGCGCAGAGGTCTTCCTCGCGGGGGAGTTGATCGATCTCATAGCAGCGAGCGACGACACTGCTGGCCTCGTACGCCAGCGCCCGCCATCCGTTGTGCTTGAACTTCGGCCGCTCGGTCCAGTGTGCAGTGAGCTCCTGCGGGAGCTCCGCCAGCAAGGACTGCGCCCTTACTTCCACGTGGGTACGGAGCGTCTTGCCCGTGGTCTGCAGCTGGTTTCTGAACGCCGTAACGCCCTGCTGGAGCGTCAGGGCCACTGACTTCAGATCCGCCGCGAAGATATAGGCGAGATAGAGCCCTTCGGTTCCACTTCCACCTGAAGACGGTTCAAAGACCTGAATCCATGGTGTCGCTGCGGCTCCGCCTTGCCCGCCGTGCCCTTTCGCCTTCATGCCGTAGGGCAGGGCCTCCATGAGGCGTGTGCCTGCCGCCTTCAGCACTTCTTGGCCTGGGTTCCCGCTCGTGGTGGTGAGCGTGGTGTCGAACTGGTTGGCCACGTCGAGGAGAAGGTCGCGTATACCCATGCGCCAAAAGCTACGGGAAACGATCACTCCTGGCTGTACGCAATCCACTACGGCATCGTCTTAGAGTCGGAGAAGTGAGTCGGAGAAGTTGTCCTTTGAGGTGGAGGTTCCTGTGATGTCCGGCGTACCGACGAGTGTGGTTGCGGCAACTGGGCTGCTGGGCGGCTATGGCGTGGCCCGCTGGACCAAGAAGCGGCCCCTGGGTGGGGTGGCGCTTGCGGTGGCGGGGGCGGTGGCCGCCAAGGGGTGGCAGGAGAAGGCCGGGACGAAGACTGCGGCGGCGTTGAGTGGGGCGTATGTGGCGGCGTTTGCGGGGTCGCATCCGCTGGCGAAGAAGATCGGGGCCTGGCCTTCGGTTTTCGCGGTGGCGAGTGGGGTGGCGCTGGCGTCGTGGGCGGTGGTTGATCGTCGGGGGTGAGGCGTCGGGGCACCGAGGCGTTGAGGAGCGGACGAGGAGTGGACGGCGTGCGGAGGGGACCGGCGCCCCCTCTGCACGCCGAGTTGGTCCACGTAAGTCGGCCAGTCCGAAGCCTCGTTCAGAGGGAGCCTCGTTCAGAGGGAGCCTCGTTCAGAGGGAGCCTCGTTCAGAGGGAGCCTCGTTCAGACGGGAACCCCGTCCCGACCGAAGCCACACTCCGACCGAAGCCACGCTCAAGCCGAAGCCACGCTCAAGCCGAAGCCTCGTTCAGGAGGGTGAGTTCGGAGGCTGTGAGGGTCAGGTCGGCGACGGCCAGGAGGGGTGGGAGCTGGGCGAGTGTGCGGGCGCTGGCGATGGGGGCGGCGACGGTGGGCTGGGCGGCCAGCCAGGCGAGGGCGACGGTGGCGGGTTCGGCCTCGTGCGCGGTGGCGACGGTGTCGAGGGCCTGGAGGACGCGCAGGCCGCGGTCGGTGGCCAGATACTGGGCGGCCTTCCCGGAGCGGGCGCTGTCGATGCTGGCTCCCGGGCGGTACTTGCCGGTCAGGAAGCCCGAGGCGAGCGCGTAGTACGGGACCGCGGCCAGGCCCTCGCGGGCGGCCACATCGGCCAGTTCACCCTCGTATGTGTCGCGGGAGACCAGGTTGTAGTGCGGCTGGAGGGCGACGTAACGGGCCAGGCCCTCGCGGGCGGAGAAGGCCAGGGACTCCTCCAGGCGCCGCGCGGAGATGTTGGAGGCGGCGATCTCGCGCACCTTGCCGGCCCGGACGAGGTCGTCGAGGGCGCTGAGGAACTCCGAGACCTCGACCGACTCGTCGTCGTAGTGGGTGTAGTAGAGGTCGATGTAGTCGGTGCGGAGACGGGTGAGGGATTCGTCTACCGCGGACTTGATGGTGGCCGCGCTCAGGCCCTTGTAGTCGGGGTGGGCGCCGACCTTGGTGGCGATGACGACGTCGGAGCGGTTGCCGCGGGACGTCAGCCAGTTGCCGATGATGGTCTCGGATTCGCCGCCCCTGTTGCCGGGGACCCAGAACGAGTAGGCATCGGCGGTGTCGATGAAGTTGCCGCCGCCCGCCACATACGCATCGAGCACGGCGAAGGACTCGGCTTCGTCGGCCGTCCAGCCGAAGACGTTGCCGCCGAGGGAGAGCGGCGAGACGGAGAGCGAGCCGAGGGTCCGGTTCCGCGGGCCCTGCGGGGTGGAGCCCGTGCCCTGCGGGGTGGAACCGGTGCCCTGCGGGGTGCTGTGTGTCGAGGTCATGCGTTGTTGCAGCGTCGGGAGGGGCGCGAGTATTCCCGAGCGCGAGTATTCCCAACGGCCCTGGCCCGTCGGGCCCTAGGGGCCCTGGCCCGCTGAGCCCCAGCAGCCCTGTCCCGCTGAGCCCATGAGCCCTGACCCCCTGGACCCCAGGGGCTCTGGCCCCCTGGGGTCCTGGACTGCCCCCGGCAACCCCTCAGACGTTCACCCCGTGCTCGCGCAGCCACGGCATCGGGTCTATCGGGTCGCCGCCGCCGGGGCGTACCTCCAGGTGGAGGTGCGGGCCCGTGACGTTGCCGGTGGCGCCGACGCGGCCTATGACGTCGCCGGTGCTGACCTTGCCGGAGGTCTTCACCATCGAGGAGAGGTGGCAGAACCAGATCTCGGTGCCGTCGTCGAGGGTGAGCACGATGCGGTAGCCGTACGAACCTGCCCAGCCGGCCTGGGTGATGGTGCCGGAGTGGACCGCCTTGACGGGCGTGCCGGTCGGTGCGGCGAAGTCCTGGCCGGTGTGGTCCGCGGCCCAGCGGTCGCCGGCCTGGCCGAAGCTGGCGGTGAGGGTGTAGGAGGAGACCGGGGCGAGGAAGCTCTTCGCCAGCTCGGCGAGGCGCTCGGCCTCCGCCTTCCGGCGGGCCTCCTCCTCGGCCTCGCGCTTGGCCTTCAGCTCCGCCGCCTTCTTGGCGGCCGCGGCCTTCTCGGCCGTCTCCTGGGCGGCGGCCGCTTCCGTCTCCGCCTCCTTGACGGCGGCCGCCTGCGCCGCGTCGCGGGCCTCCTCCTCGGCGGCGCCCTGCTGTGCGTCGGCCTGCTGGAGGATGCGGCTGCGCAGCGCCTCGCCGGCGGTCGTGGTCGTACCGCCCGCGCCCGCCTGGGTGGCCTGGGTGAGCGGACCGGCGGCGGGGCCCGCGGCGTCGTCTCCGGAGGCCGTTACGGCGGAATCGGCGGCCGAAGCGGAACCCGGGTCGGAGTCGGATATGAGCGTGCCGATACCGGGGAGGGACTCGGCGTCCGGCAGGCTGTCGGAGATGTCCTCGGCCATACCGCCGACGTCGGGCATCGAGATCGGGACCGGCGGGCGGTCCTCGGCGGTGGCCATACCGCCCGCGCCCACCGCCGCGATGACGCCGACGCCCAGGACCGTGCCGCTGCGGGCGAGTCCGCCGCCGCGCTGCTTGGCCACCCGGTGCTTGCCGCGGACGGGGCGGAGCGACTCCTCGGTCGGGTTCCACTCCTCCCACGGGCCGTCGCCGTCGATATCCGCGGTGCCCGCCGCGGCACCGGGGCCGTCGAAGGCACCTCGGTCGTCGAGTCGGTACGCGGACGAAGCCTCGGGGGCAGGCCTGTTGGACGCCACGGGGGCGCTCTCCTTTCCTTCCTTCTCGCCTACCGGGTTAGCTGACGGGTTCGGAGCAGGAAGGTCTCCTACGGGCACCCTCTGGCGGAGGCGTCCGATTCACCCCAAGGTGGTGGTTCCCCGGTTCCCTTGGTGCAGTTCGAGGTGCTGGAGGTGCGTGAAAAGCGCGTGCGGGATTCGGCGTCGGCGCGCGGTGCCGCCACTTGCGACGGCTGGGACGACCGCGCTGCGTTATCGGACAGTAATAGAGATCGCGGCTGTTTTCCAAGCCTTCCCGGGAATCCTTTAACCGCTGCACATGAGTCATGGCCTGGACTTTTCCGGCCACGTTGGCCGTAAACCGGGCGAGTTGACCGCACACTTCTAAACGATCTCGTGCTGATTGTGCGTCAGTCGTTATGCGGAGGGGCGCTCGGCGATTACGCAGCGTGAGAGCGTAACGTCGGATCATGGTCGTCAACGTCGAGAGCGCGGGGAACGCCGGGACCGCCCGGCACGTCAACGGCGGTACCACCCCGGGCCCGCGGGATGTGGCGGAGCGCTACCGGGAGTTCTCCTGGCGGGAGGCGCGGGGACGTTCCGACGCCCATGAGGAGCTGAGCGCGCGGATCAGCCAGGACCCGGAGTTCTGCGATCTGCTGGCGGGGTCGCTGCCCGCCGGCAACAAGCAGCAGCCGAACCTCCTGCTCGCCGCCGTCCGTCATCTCGACGGCCCGCACGCGGAGCAGGGCCCGCGTGGCGAGGCCGCCTACGGACGCTGGCGCGAGTGGACGATCCGGCACTGGGACGAGGTGCGTGCGGTGATCATGCAGCGCGCCACCCAGACCAACGAGCCGGGCCGCTGCGCCGCGCTGCTGCCGCTGCTCGCCCGTCTGCCGCAGCCGCTGGCGCTGCTGGAGGTCGGCGCGTCGGCCGGGCTGTGCCTGCACCCCGACCGCTACCGCTACCGCTACACGGACCACGAAGGCCGCCCGCTCGCCGAGGCGGGGGCGCCGGACGGCCCGGTGGAGTTCACCTGCCGTACGGACTGGGCGCCCGGGGATCTGCCCGGGCGGCCGCCGGAGATCGTCTGGCGCGCCGGAATCGATCTGAACCCGCTCGACCCGGCCGGCGAGCCGGACGACCTGCGGTGGCTGCAGTCGCTCGTCTGGCCCGGCGACGAGGCGCGCGCGGCGCGGCTGACCGCGGCGGTCGAGGCCGTACGGGCGGCGCCGCGGCCGCGGATCGTCCGCGGCGACCTGATCGACGAGCTGCCCGCGCTGGCCGCCACGGCACCGGCCGGGGCGACGCTGGTCGTCTTCCACAGCGCCGTGCTGACCTACCTCCCGCCCGCCCGCCGCGAGGAGTTCGCGCGGGCCGTACGGTCGCTGCTCGACGGGCGGCCCGGCGGCGGACACTGGATCTCCAACGAGTACCACTCCGTCCTGCCCTGGATCACCGCTCCGCAGGCCCCCGCCGGGCACCTTGGGGACGGCATGCTGCTCACCCTCGCCCTGGACGAGCGCCCGGTCGCGCTCACCGGCCAGCACGGCCACAGCCTGCACCGGCTGCCGGTGACGCAGGCCGCGCCGGAGCACTGAACCGCCCCGCCGCCCGCCCTACTCCCCCATGGGCCGCTGCACCGCCAGCAGCGCCATGTCGTCCGCCGGCGCCCCGCCCGTATGCCGGGCGACATCCGCGACGAGGGCGTCCAGGAGGTCGTCCGGACCGGCGAAGCGGCGGCCGCGCAGCCGGCCCGCCGGGTCGTAGAAACAGCCGCGGAGGTCGCGGGCCTCGGTCACCCCGTCGGTGAAGAAGACCAGCAGCGAGCCGGCCGGCAGGAACGTCTCGTCCGACCGGTCCGGCCAGCTCGCCACCTCGCTCATCCCCAGGGGCAGCGCCGGCGCCGCGGGGGCCAGCTCGCGCAGCCCGCCGTCCGGGGTGAGCATCAGCGGGGCCGGGTGGCCGCGGTTGAGGACCCGCAGCAGCGACTGCCCGTTGGCGGAGATCTCGGCCAGCACGGCCGTGGTGAACCCCTCGTACTCATCGAGCCCCGCGCGCCGCCTGCCCTCCCGTTGCAGCGCCCGCTCCAGCCGGCCGGCCACCGCCTCCAGCGTGACCTCCTGCTCCGCCGCCTCCCGGAAGGCACCGATGACGACCACCGCGGCCTCCACCGCCTCCAGACCCTTGCCGCGGACATCGCCGACGATCAGCCGTACGCCGTACGGGGTGTCCTGCACCGCGTAGAGGTCGCCGCCGATCCGGGCGTCCGCCCGCGCGCCCACGTAGCGGGCGGCGACCGCGAGCCCGGCCAGCCGCTCGGGCGGCAGCGGCAGTACGGCGCGCTGGGCGGCCTCCGAGACGTCCCGTACGGACGCCAGCCGGGCATCGCTCATCCGGACCACCCGGTTGATCACGAGCGCCAGCAGGGCGACGACGAAGACCGTGACGACCTCCGTCACCGACTGGCGGTAGTTCTGGGCGGCGCTGCGGTAGACCACCACCCAGACCTCGCCGGCCATGGCGGCCAGGGCGGTGAGGGTGGTGGAGCGCAGCGACAGCAGCGGCGCCGCGACCAGCGGGGCGGCGGAGAAGAAGGGGGAAGCGGTGTAGTTGGGCGGCGTCGCCATGTCGAAGGCGAGGCCGCCGACGATCAGGAGGGCGGGGAGCCGGCGCGCCAGACGCTGCGCCAGCGGGGACATCCGCTCACGGCGCGCCCGCCGCTCCTCGTCGCCCGTAGGGGGCCCGTCGCCCTGCCGCATCGCACCGGCCTCTTCCCGCTCCCGCCCGTCGTCCGCACGGGCGGCGTCGTGGCCGCCGCCTCGACGTCCCAAGGCTTTCCGCTGCGAGGGCGCACGGCGAATCATCGGGGGCCGGACGGGTCACGGACCGGGCGGCCGCAAAGACAGCAGAGGGCGGGGAGAGCCCGTCTCCCCGCCCGTAACTGGTGGGCCATCAGGGGCTCGAACCCTGAACCAATGGATTAAAAGTCCACTGCTCTGCCAATTGAGCTAATGGCCCGCAACGAGCAGCATAGCCCGAGGATCCGCCACAGCCCGAAGGCATTAGGGATCGGGCCCGTCACCAGGGTGCCACGGGCCCGCCGGAAGGCCGTCCGCAGGGGGTCCGCAGGGGCACCCCGGCCGCCCAACGGACAGGGCCCGTACGGCACTTGCGTGCGTACGGGCCCTGCGTCAGCGTGGTGCGCCGACCCTGCCGATCAGCGCCGGCGGTCAGCCGTTGCGCTTCCAGCGCGGCTTGTCCTCGCGGCGGCCGAAGGAGCCGGTCGTGGCGCCTCGGTGGTCGTCGCGGCGGCCGTACGGGCGGTCGCCGCCACCGGAGCGGTAGCCGCCCGAGGAGCGGCCGGCGGGGCGGTCGTCACGGTTGAACGGACGGTCGCCGCCACCGGAGCGGTAGCCACCGGAGGAGCGGCCGGCGGAGCGGTCGTCACGGTTGAACGGACGGCTGGGACGCTCGCCGCGGTCGCGGTTGAAGCCACCCCGGTCGTCGCGGCGGTCGCGGTCGAAGGAACGGCCACCGGAACGGTCGTCACGACGGTCGCGGTCGAAGGAACGCCCACCGGAACGGTCATCGCGGCGGTCGCGGTTGAAGCCACCGCGGTCGTCACGGCGGTCGCGGTCGAAGGAACGGCCACCAGAACGGTCGTCACGACGGTCACGGTCGAAGGAACGGCCACCAGAACGGTCGTCACGACGGTCACGGTCGAAGGAACGCCCACCAGAACGGTCGTCACGACGGTCCCGCCCGAAGCCACCGCGGTCGTCACGGCGGTCACGGTCGAAGGAACGGCCACCACGGTCGTCGCGGCGGTCCCGGCGCTCGAAGTTGCCCCGGTCGTCGCGGCGCTCGGCGGAGGCCGGGCGGCGGTCGTCCGACGCGGCGGCCTGAGCCGGCACTGTGGCCTCCGCGGCCTCGGCTTCCGCGGCCTCGGCAGCGGCGGCTACCGCCTCGGCCGGGTCCTCGCCACGCTCACGGGCGGCGCGGGCGGTCAGCCGGTCGGCCTCCTCGCGCAGCTCGGTGGCGCGCCGCTGCAGGCGCTCCAGCTCGCGGGTGAGCTCGGCCACCTCGCGCTCGGCCTGCTTGGCGGAGTTGTTCGCACCGTCGGCCTGGACCTCGGTGAGCGAGCGGGCGCCGGTGATCCGGGCCACGTCCTCGTCGAAGGCGCCGGAGCCGCCGACGATGTGCCGCGAGGCGTCCACACCGGCGTCCTCCATGAGGCGGAAGATCTGCCGGCGCTGGTGCGGGAGGGAGAGCGAGACGACGGTGCCGGACTGGCCGGCGCGGGCCGTACGGCCGGAGCGGTGCAGGTAGTCCTTGTGGTCACCGGCCGGGTCGACGTTCAGGACCAGGTCGATGCCGTCGACGTGGATGCCGCGGGCGGCGACGTCGGTGGCGACCAGCGCGTTGACGTAGCCGTCCTTGAAGTCGGCGAGGACGCGGGTGCGCGCGCCCTGGGTCATGCCGCCGTGCAGGGCGTCGGCCTTCACACCGGCGTCGACGAGCTGCTCGGCGATGCGGTCGGCGCCCAGCTGCGTACGGACGAAGATGATCGTGCGGCCCTTGCGGGCGGCGATCGCGGCGGTGACCGGCGCCTTGTCCTTCGGCTTCACGACGAGGACGTGGTGGGTCATGGTCGTGACGTTGCCCTGGGCGCTGTCGACCTCGTGGCTGACCGGGTTGGTCAGGTAGCGCTTGACCAGCGTGGAGATCTCGTTCTCCATCGTGGCGGAGAACAGCATCCGCTGGCCGCCCTCGGGCACCTGGTCGAGCAGCTCGGTGACCTCGGGCAGGAAGCCCAGGTCGGACATCTGGTCGGCCTCGTCGAGGACCGCGACCCGGACGTCCTCCAGCGAGCACGCGCCGCGGTTGATGATGTCGCGCAGCCGGCCCGGGGTGGCGACGAGGATGTCGACGCCGCGCTCCAGGGCGTAGATCTGGTTGCCCATGGACGTACCGCCGCAGACGACCTTCATCTTCAGGCCGAGGACGTCGCCGTACGGCTGGAGGGCGTCCGCGACCTGCATCGCCAGCTCACGGGTCGGGGTGAGGATGACGGCGCGCGGCTTCTTCTTCTCGGTGCGGCCGTCGGCCAGGCGGGCCAGGGTCGGCAGACCGAAGGAGAGGGTCTTGCCGGAGCCGGTGCGGCCACGGCCGAGGATGTCCTTGCCGGCCAGCGCGTCCGGGATGGTCGCGGCCTGGATCGGGAAGGGGGTGGTGACGCCGTTCTGCGCCAGCTTGCGGACGACGCCCTCGGGCAGTCCGAGGTCGGCGAAGGTGATGGCGTCGGTCGGGGTGTCGGTGTCGGTGTCGGACTCGGCCGACACGGCGGACTCGGTCACCTCGGGGGCCGTCTGCTCGTCCTGGTCGTCGAACGAGGGCATGACGGACTGCTCAGTGGAAATGGACATGCGAAATGCGAAACCTTCCGGAGTCTCGGCACGCGCCCAAACTCCGTGTGTTTCACAACGACCGCCTCTATGCGGTCAGCCACGGCAAGGGAGAGAACGCGCCACGCGGCGCGCTTCTTTTCTGGCGCCGGGCAAATGGGATCAAACGATCTACCACCATACGCACCCCGCCCCCCTGATGGCAAATGGCCGTCCAGTCACCGCCTCCCACCCCCTCCCTGACGGCCCGATCCGCCCCTTATGCCCCGTCCCACACCTCGGGCTCGTCCGGCGACGACATCGGCGCGACCGGCGACGGGCCGGACGCATGGGCGCTCGGCGGGGGCGCCGGGCTGCTCGGCGGCGGGGTCGGCGGTGCGGTGGGCGTGCTGGGCGGCGCCGAGGTGGGCGGGGAGGACGGTTCGGCGGGGCGGGAGGGCGAGGGCCTGGCGGTCCCCGGCCGGCCACCGTGGCCGTCGGAACCGCCGTGGCCGCCTCCCGCGCCGGGCTCCGGGCCCGACGGCTTCACCGTGCGGGACGGCGCGGAGGGCTCGGCCGACGTACGCGTCGCCTCGGGCGACGGCTCGTCCGCCTTCTCGTCACCGCCGGCCGGCTGTGCCGCGCCGCCGCGACCCATCCGCCGCGGCCCGTCGCCGCGGCCGTCCGCGGTCGCCCCTCCGGGGCCGGGCTCCGCGCCCTTGCCGTCGTGCCGAGCGGTGGTGCCGGACGGCTTGGGCTGCGGTGCGTCGCTCACGCTCAGACAGCCGGCCAGGGACGCGGCCAGCGCGGAGACGGTCACGGCGGCGAAGACGGCCCGCGCGCGCACCCGGCCCGCCGGCGGCTGCGACGAGGGGGCGCCGGGAGCGGGCGCAGCGGCAGGGCCGGAAGCGGGCGGTGGAATCGGCGGCAAGTGGTGGTAGGGGCTCGGGCGCACGGCGGGACCTCCGGATCCGGAGCGCAGGGACGGCGGCAAGGACGCCTTGCCCAACTCCCGCCCCCCTCCGGAGGACACGCGCACCACCGGGACGATCCCGTACGCCGGGCGCCGCCCGCGCTAGCCGTAGCCCAGCGCGTGCAGCCGCTCGTCGTCGATGCCGAAGTGATGCGCGATCTCATGAACGACCGTCACCTCGGTCTCGGCGACCACGTCCTCGCGCGTCGCGCACATCCGCACCGTCGGGCCCCGGTAGATGGTGATCCGGTCCGGCAGCACGCCCGCGTACCACTCCCCCCGGTCGGTCAGCGGGGTCCCCTCGTAGAGCCCGAGCAGCTCGGGGTCGGCGGCCGGGGGTTCGTCCTCGACGAAGACCGCCACGTTGTCCATCAGCCGGGTCAGCTCCGGCGGGATCCGGTCCAGCGCCTCGGCGACCAGTTCCTCGAACTCCTCGCGCGTCATTTCCAGCACACCACCATTCTCCGCTACCGGCCCCGCAACCGGTGGTCGTGCTGCGCCCGTCGCACCGCGCGCACAAACGGTGCCGCCGCCCCGGCGTAATGACCACCATGCCCGGGCATACGGGGCCAATGGCCCGCGCTGAGCGCTCCCGGACACCGCACGCCGACCCGCCCCTGCCCGGGGGCGCCCCACCCAGTCCCCTGCGCTCCGCGCTCGGCCTGATAGCCGTCACCGTCCTCGGTGCCTGGCTGGGGCTGGTGCTCCTCGGCACGCTCCGCGTTCCCGTCGGCCCGATGGACACCACCATGGCGCTGCGCCCCTCACTGGCCGGCGGCACCAGGATCGATGTCCCGCCGCTCGGCGATCTGGAGCTGAGCAGCCATGCCGCGCCGGTACGGCTCGATGTCGACGTCGACCGGCTGGATCCGGCCCGCTCCCAGGCGCTGGTCGACCACCCCGAGCGGTTCGCCGGCCTGCAGGCCGAGGTCACCCGCGATGTGACCCGCGGCGCGCGGGGGCTGGCGCTGCACTCCTGCGTCGCCGTGGCCTCCGGCGCCACCGCGCTGGCCCTGGCGGTCTACCGCCGCCCGCGCCGCGCCCTGGCCGCCGGCGGTCTGGCGCTCACCCTGCTCGCCGCCTCCGCGGGCACCGCCTACGCGACCTGGAACCCGCAGTCCGTACTGGAGCCGAAGTTCTCCGGACTGCTCTCCTCGGCCCCGTCCGTGGTCGGCAACGCACGCAACATCGTCAGCGAATTCGACGTCTACCAAAAGGAGTTGGCGCGCCTGGTCACCAACGTCACCAAGCTGTACGACGCCACCTCGACGCTGCCCGCCTACCAGCCGGACCCCACCACCCTCCGCGTCCTGCACGTCTCCGACATCCATCTGAACCCGGCCAGCTGGCGGATCATCGCCTCCCTGGTGAAGCAGTACCGGATCAACGTGATCATCGACACCGGCGACACCATGGACCACGGCTCGGCCGCCGAGAACCACTTCCTGGACCCCGTCTCCACGCTCGGCGCGCCCTACGTGTGGGTGCGCGGCAACCACGACTCGCGCACCACGCAGAAGTACCTGACCGGCCGCAAGCACGTCACCGTCCTCGACGACGGCAGGGTCGCCGAGGTCGCCGGCGTACGCATCGCGGGCGTCGGCGACCCGCAGTTCACCCCGGACCGCTCCGTCGTGGCGGCCGGCGACCCCGCCGAGCGCACCGCCGGCGGCCGGCTCGCCGATGCGCTGCGCACCGAGCGGCTGGCCGGGACTCCGGTCGACATCGCGCTGGCCCACAACCCGGCCGCCGCGCGCGAGGCGGACGGCCTGGTCCCGCTGGCGCTGGCCGGGCACCTCCACCACCGGGAGCTCGCCACACTGCCGCAGGGCACCCGGCTGATGGTCGAGGGCTCGACGGGCGGCGGCGGACTGCGCGCGGTGCAGAACAAGAAGCCCGAGCCGGTCCGGGCGTCGGTGCTCTATCTGGACCGCAGGACGAAGCTGCTGCAGGCGTGGGACGAGATCACGCTCGGCGGGCTGGGCCTGTCCCGGGCGGAGGTCAGCCGCCACCTCCCCCGCGAGAACCAGCCCGGCGCCCACCCGACGCCGACCCGCCCGCCTCACTCGTCCGGCCCGTCACCGGACACCTCGTCCGGCCGCCCCTCGCACCCCGCCTCCAGGCCCGCTCCCACGCCCTGATCCGGCGCCCGTCCCCGCCCGGCCAGAAGCCCTCCCGACGGCCACGGGTAAACCGTTTTGGCGAACGGTCCTCCCATCCCATATGCTTCTCACGTCCCCGACGGCGCCGGTAACGACGCCAAGGTGGCCACCAGCCCTCATCGTCTAGTGGCCCAGGACGCCGCCCTTTCAAGGCGGTAGCACGGGTTCGAATCCCGTTGGGGGCACGCAACATCGTGTGTGAGAATGGCTTACGCCGCTTTCGCGCAATGCAAGGTCCTGTGGAGCAGTTTGGAGTGCTCGCCACCCTGTCAAGGTGGAGGCCGCGGGTTCAAATCCCGTCAGGACCGCTGCGGCTGGGTAGCTCAGTTGGTACGAGCGATCGCCTGAAAAGCGATAGGTCGCCGGTTCGACCCCGGCCCCAGCCACACCCATTGGGAGAGGCCCCGATTCATCGAATCGGGGCCTTCTTCGTGTCTACTCGGCGGCGGCTCCCTCAGCGGACCGGGCGAGCTCGCCCTCCGGCTGCCAGAAGATCAGCCGGGCGCCGCCGGTGATGGCACCCGTAGACCCGAGGCCCATCGCCATCTTCAGCAGCCGCGCATTGCCTTCCCAGTCGTGCGGCGCGCCGAAGACCAGCCAGACGCCCACGGCGATGCCGGCGAGCATCAGGAGAACACCGGCGATCCGTCGTATTCCTTTGTCCATGGAGGCATCGTCGCGGGTACGCGGCGGCGAGTTCCACCCGATTGCCGCGGCACGGCGCATCTGAAGCGGCCACATGATCATCTCGTGCGCGGAACCACCGCCTCCGCCGCGGCCCCGGCGCCCTCGACCGGCCGCGCGGGCAAATCGTTCGCCAGTCGATTCCGTGAGGTGAGATCCTGGGGGTCGTATGTCCAGTCAGCCTGCCTCCGCCCTGCCCGACGGCGCTGCCCCCACGCTGCCCTCCCTGCTCGAGCGTCTGCCCGAGCTGATGCTGCGCGATCAGCAGCGGCTGGGGCGCCGGCTCGACGGCGCGCGCCGGATCCGTAAGCCCGAAGCCCGCTCCGCCGTGCTCGCCGAGATCGCCGGCCATATCGACGAGGCGGAGCTGCGGGTCGCCCAGCGGCACGCCGCGGTGCCGGAGATCACGTACCCGGAAGAGCTGCCGGTCAGCCAGAAGAAGGACGAGATCCTCGCCGCGATCCGCGACCACCAGGTCGTGATCGTCGCCGGCGAGACCGGCTCCGGCAAGACGACGCAGATCCCCAAGATCTGTCTGGAGCTCGGCCGGGGCGTGCGCGGTCTGATCGGTCACACCCAGCCGCGCCGGATCGCGGCCCGTACCGTCGCCGAGCGGGTGGCCGAGGAGCTGAAGACCCCGCTGGGTGAGGCGGTCGGCTGGAAGGTCCGCTTCACGGACCAGGTCGGCGGGGACACCCTCGTCAAGCTGATGACGGACGGCATCCTGCTCGCCGAGATCCAGACGGACCGCGAGCTGCGCCAGTACGACACGCTCATCATCGACGAGGCGCACGAGCGCAGCCTCAACATCGACTTCATCCTCGGCTATCTCGCGCAGCTGCTGCCCCGCCGCCCCGACCTGAAGGTCGTGATCACCTCCGCGACCATCGACCCGGAGCGGTTCGCGCGGCACTTCGGCTCCTTCGCCTCGGTGCCGGCCGCCGCGGCCGCCGACTCCGGCGACGACGGGGCCGAGCAGCCCGGCGCGCCGATCGTCGAGGTCTCCGGCCGTACGTACCCGGTAGAGGTGCGCTACCGCCCGCTGCTGGAAGAGGGCGGCAGCGACGCGGACCGCGACCAGATCACGGCGATCTGCGACGCCGTCGACGAACTGCAGGCGGCCGGCCCCGGCGACATCCTGGTGTTCCTCTCCGGCGAGCGGGAGATCCGCGACACCGCGGACGCGCTCAACAAGAAGGCGCTGCCCCACACCGAGGTCCTGCCCCTGTACGCGCGGCTGTCGCACGCCGAGCAGCACCGCGTCTTCCAGCGGCACACGGGCCGGCGGATCGTGCTGGCCACGAACGTCGCCGAGACCTCGCTGACCGTCCCGGGCATCCGCTACGTCATCGACCCCGGCATGGCCCGGATCTCCCGCTACAGCTACCGCACCAAGGTCCAGCGGCTGCCCATCGAGCCGATCTCGCAGGCCAGCGCCAATCAGCGCAAGGGCCGCTGCGGCCGTACGAGCGACGGCATCTGCATCCGGCTCTACTCCGAGGACGACTTCCTCTCCCGGCCCGAGTTCACCGACGCGGAGATCCTCCGTACGAACCTCGCCTCCGTCATCCTGCAGATGACCGCGGCCGGCCTGGGCGACATCGAGAAGTTCCCGTTCATCGACCCGCCGGACCGCCGCAACATCAAGGACGGCGTCGACCTGCTGAGCGAGCTGGGCGCGCTCGACACCAAGCAGAAGGACCACCGCAAGCGGCTGACCCAGATGGGCCGCCGGCTCTCGCAGCTGCCGGTCGACCCGCGGCTGGCGCGGATGGTGCTGGAGGCGGACCGCAACGGCTGTGTCCGCGAGGTCATGGTCATCGCGGCGGCGCTGTCGATCCAGGACCCGCGCGAGCGGCCCTCCGACAAGCAGCAGCAGGCCGATCAGCAGCACGCCCGCTTCAAGGACGAGTCCTCCGACTTCCTCGCCTTCCTCAACCTCTGGCGCTACGTCCGCGAGCAGCAGAAGGAGCTGTCCTCGTCGGCCTTCCGACGGATGTGCCGCAACGAGTTCCTGAACTACCTCCGGATACGCGAGTGGCAGGACATCTACTCCCAGCTGCGTACGGTCGCCAAGGGCATGGACATCCACCTCAACGAGGAGGACGCGGCGCCCGACCACATCCACACCTCCCTGCTTGCCGGTTTGCTTTCGCACATCGGACTGAAGGACACGGACGCCAAGAACGAGTACCTGGGCGCCCGCAGCGCCAAGTTCGCCGTCTTCCCCGGCTCCGCGCTCTTCAAGAAGCCACCGCGCTGGGTGATGTCCGCCGAGCTGGTGGAGACCTCCCGCCTGTGGGCGCGGGTGAACGCGAAGATCGAGCCCGAGTGGGTCGAGCCGCTCGCCCAGCACCTGGTCAAGCGCACGTACAGCGAGCCGCACTGGGAACAGAAGATGGCCGCGGTGATGGCGTACGAGCGGGTGACGCTCTACGGCGTCCCGATCGTCGCCCAGCGCAAGGTGAACTACGGCCGGATCGATCCGGAGACCTCGCGGGACCTGTTCATCCGCAATGCCCTGGTCGAGGGCGACTGGCGCACACATCACCAGTTCTTCCATGACAACCGCAAACTGCTCGGCGAGGTCGAGGAGTTGGAGCACCGCGCCCGGCGCCGCGACATCCTCGTGGACGACGAGACGCTCTTCGACTTCTACGACCAGCGCATCCCGGCGGACGTGGTCTCCGGGGCGCACTTCGACTCCTGGTGGAAGCACAAGCGCCGGGACGAGCCGGAGCTGCTGAACTTCGAGCACTCGATGCTCATCAACGAGTCCGCCGAGGCCGTCACCAAGGACGACTACCCGGACTCCTGGCGGCAGGGCAAGCTGAAGTTCAAGGTCACCTACCAGTTCGAGCCGGGCGCGGACGCGGACGGCGTGACCGTCCACATCCCCCTCCAGGTGCTCAACCAGGTCTCCTCCGAGGGCTTCGACTGGCAGATCCCCGGTCTGCGCGAGCAGCTGGTGACGGAGCTGATCCGCTCCCTGCCCAAGCCGATCCGGCGCAACTACGTCCCCGCGCCGAATTTCGCCGCCCGCTTCCTGGACTCCACGGTGCCCCTGCAGGGCGCCCTGACGGCCTCCCTGGCCGCCGGCCTCCAGAAGATGGTCGGCGTCCCCGTCGAGGCCGCGGACTTCGACACGTCCAGGATCCCCGACCACCTCAAGATCACCTTCCGGGTGGTCGACGAGCGGCGGCGCAAACTCGCCGAGGCCAAGGACCTGGAGGCGCTGCGGCTGAAGCTCAAGCCGAAGACCCGCGCGGCGATCTCCAAGGCCTTCGAGCAGGCCGCCGAGCGGCCCGCCAAGGACGGCAGGCGCGGCAAGGCGAGCGCCGGTGACGGGCCGGTGCTGGCCGGCCTGGAGCAGCGCACGGGGCTGACGTCCTGGACGATCGGCGCGCTGCCGCGCACCTTCGAGACCCGGCGCGCCGGCCAGCCGCTGAAGGCCTACCCGGCACTGGTCGACGAGGGCAGCAGCGTCGCCGTACGCCTCTTCGACACCGAGGCCGAGCAGCTGACGGCGATGTGGGCGGGCACCCGCCGCCTCATCCTGCTCAACATCCCCTCCAATCCCGCCAAGTTCGCCCAGGACAAGCTGAGCAATCAGCAGAAGCTCGCGCTGTCCCGTAATCCCCACGGCTCGATCGCGGCCCTCTTCGAGGACTGCGTGACCGCCGCCGCCGACCGCCTGATCGCGGCCCGGGGCGGCCCGGCGTGGGACGAGGAGTCCTTCCGCAAGCTGTTCGACGCGGTACGGGCCGATCTGGTGGACGTCACGCTGCGGACGATCCAGCAGGTCCAGGAGGTGCTGGCCGCCTGGCAGGCGTGCGAACGCCGGCTGAAGGACAACGCCTTCCCCTCGCTGCTGCCTTCGCTCACCGACATCAGGGAGCAGCTGGCGGCGCTGATCAAGCCGGGCTTCGTGACGGCGCACGGCGCCAAGCGGCTGCCGGACCTGATGCGCTATCTGGTGGCCGCCGACCGCCGTCTGCAGCAGCTGCCCACCAACGCCGAGCGGGACCGCACCCGTATGGCGAAGGTCAAGGAGATGCAGGACGAATACGCCTGGCTGCTGGAGCAGTTCCTGCCGGGCCGCCCGGTCCCGGCCGCGGCCCTGGAGATCCGCTGGATGATCGAGGAACTGCGGGTGAGCTACTTCGCGCACGCCCTGGGGACCGCGTATCCGGTCTCCGACAAGCGCATCGTGAAGGCGGTGGACGCCGCGGCGCCGTGAGGTGCGGGCGGCCACCGGCATCGAGTTCGACCGCACCCCCTGACCTGCTGTACAGTCTTGCTTCGCAGCCCGCCGCAAGCGGACAGCACACACAAGGTCCTGTGGAGCAGTTTGGAGTGCTCGCCACCCTGTCAAGGTGGAGGCCGCGGGTTCAAATCCCGTCAGGACCGCCAACGGCCCGCATCATTGCGATGCGGGCCGATTTGTTTTTTTGGCCTCCGTGGTGTTTCGGCTTTCCCGCCGTGGGGGTGTCTCGCCGTTGCGCCTGCGGCGGGCTGGGTGCCGCTGCGCGGGGCTGTTCGGCTGCCGGTGACGGTCCTCCGGGGCCTGGTGTGTGGACTGCTTCGCGTTACGTCCACACACCAGGCCCCACCCGCCCCCCCCCACCCCTGGGTGGGGGCCTTCGGCCTGACCGGGTGC
>NZ_JBSFYC010000074.1:0-38815 GCF_053595675.1 Streptomyces sp. NPDC002446
AGCCCCTCCACCAGCTGCTCACTGCGCTCATTGGTCGCCAGCAGCGTCTTGCCCAGCTGATGCAGCTCCGCCGACGCCTGCGGATCGGCGAGCTGCACCTCCAGCAACGTCCGATTGATCGCCAACGGCGTACGCAACTCATGGGACGCATTCGCCACAAACCGCCGCTGCGACTCAAACGCCCGGTCCAACCGGTCCAACATCTCGTCGAACGTGTCCGCCAGCTCCTTGAGCTCATCATCCGGACCACCCAGCTCGATCCGCCGGTGCAGATCCGAACCCGCCACCCGCTGCGCAGTCCGCGTGATCCGCCCCAACGGCGCCAGCACCCGCCCCGCCATCGCATAACCGAACGCGAACGCCACCACCGTCAGCCCCAGCAGCGCCAGCAGCGAGCGGTTGAGGAGGCTGTTGAGGGCCACCGTGCGCTGGTGCTGGAGGCACTCGTTGACGGCTTGCTGCAGGAGCGGCCCGGACGTCTCGGTGGGCAGGTCGCAGATGTCACTGGTCGACTCGAACTTGCCGCCGAGGATCTTCAGCGGCAGCGCGCTGCCGTCGTGCAGCGCGTCCGCGGCCAGCATGTAGATGATCGTCAGCAGCACGATTCCGGCCATCAGGAACATGCCGCCGTACAGCAGCGTCAGCCGTATCCGGATCGTGGGGCGCAGCCAGGGGAACGGCCGGACGTTGACCGGCCGGGGGTCCCAGGTGGGCTTGGGCGGCATGGGCGGGGGCGGGGCGGCCGCCTTGGAGAACGAGGGCAGGGAAGGCATCGCCGGTCAGATCCGGTATCCCGAGCCGGGGACGGTGACGATCACCGCGGGCTCGCCGAGCTTGCGGCGCAGGGTCATGACCGTCACCCGTACGACGTTGGTGAACGGGTCGGTGTTCTCGTCCCAGGCCTTCTCCAGGAGCTGCTCGGCCGAGACGACCGTGCCCTCGCTGCGCATCAGGACCTCCAGGACCGCGAACTCCTTGGGGGCGAGCTGGACCTCCTTGCCGTCGCGGAACACCTCGCGGCGGTTGGGGTCGAGCTTGATGCCGGCCCGCTCCAGGACGGGCGGCAGCGCGACGGTCGTACGGCGTCCCAGGGCCCGTACCCGGGCCGTGAGCTCGGTGAAGGCGAACGGCTTGGGAAGGTAGTCGTCCGCACCGATCTCCAGGCCCTCGACGCGGTCGCTGACGTCGCCGGAGGCGGTGAGCATCAGGACGCGGGTGGGCATCCCCAGCTCGACGATCTTGCGGCAGACGTCGTCGCCGTGGACGACGGGGAGGTCGCGGTCGAGCACGACCACGTCGTAGTCGTTGATCGCGATCCGCTCCAGGGCGGCAGCGCCGTCGTAGACCACGTCGACGGCCATGGCCTCCCGGCGCAGTCCGGTGGCCACCGCATCGGCGAGCAGCTGCTCGTCCTCGACGACGAGAACACGCACGTCGCTAGTCCTTCCTCAGGGCCCTTTCGGGCAGGCAAAACAATGTCTTCAGAGCCCTTCCATCCTGCCCCGAAGAGCCATAAACCGGCGGTAAGAGGGGTGGGGAGGTCCGGTGAGCGCCTCCGCGCACCCTGACGGCAAGGATTCCTGGGCGGGTTGAGGTTTCCCTGAGGTTGCGCATGGGGAGGACGACTGCACACCCGCGATCACGCCCTGTTTCTTTGGCGACTTGCCATGAACTGATCCATCGCAGGGACCACGCAGTGATCACTCGCCCGTCGGCACACCCCCGTGCCACCGACCCACGACGAGGGGGCGCACATGGACGCGTTCACCGCAGGCATTCTGCAGCGCATAGAGAAGACCGAAGCCGATCTGGACCAGGCCCGCGCTGCGGGCGATGACTTCCTCGCCGAGGTCGAGCAGGCCGAGCTCGAGGACCTGCAGCGACTGGCGACCGAGCACGGTGTGCGTTACGAGGCGGTCAGCAACGCCTGACCGCGCGCCGGCGTACGACGACAGCGCCCCGGCACCCAGGGGAGGGTGCCGGGGCGCTGTCATGCCCGCATGCGTACCGGCCGGTCAGTCGTGCCAGGCGCCGAGGTCCTCCAGGAGCGGCTGGAGCTGCGCGAAGAGGTCCGGGGAGGCGGCGAGGGTCAGCTCGTGGGACGGCGCCCGGCCGGGGCGGCCTCCGGTGAGCGCGCCGGCCTCGCGGGCGATCAGGGCGCCGGCTGCCAGGTCCCAGGGGTTCAGGCCGCGCTCGTAGTAGGCGTCGAGCCGGCCGCAGGCCACATCGCACAGGTCGATCGCGGCCGATCCGCCGCGCCGGATGTCGCGCACCTGCGGCAGCAGGGTGCGCACCACCTCCGCCTGGGCGGCGCGGCGCTCGGCCAGATAGCCGAAACCGGTGCCCAGCAGCGCCTGGGAGAGCGGCGGTGCGGGCCGGTGCCGGATGCGCTCGCCGTTGTTGAACGCGCCACGGCCCAGGACGGCCTGGTAGGTCTCGCCGCGCATGGGCGCGGCGACGACGCCGACGACCGCCTCGCCGTCCTTCTCCGCAGCGATGGACACGGCCCAGGACGGCAGGCCGTAGAGGTAGTTCACGGTGCCGTCGACGGGGTCGATGACCCAGCGGATGCCGCTGGTGCCCTCGGTGCTGGCGCCCTCCTCGCCCAGGAAGCCGTCGTCGGGGCGGGCCTCCCCGATGAAGCCGGTGATCAGCTTCTCGGAGGCGATGTCCATCTCGGTCACGACGTCGATGGGGCTGGTCTTGGTCGCGGCCACGCCGAGGTCGGCGGGCCGGCCGTCGCGCAGCAGCGCCCCCGCGCGGCGGGCGGCCTCCAGGGCGAGCTCCAGCAGCTCGTCGTAGAGCGCGTCGGTCGGCGCCGGGCCGGTCGGCGCCGGGTGGGCAGGTGTCGGGTCGGGGTGCAGCGGATCGGGCACGATGCTCCTTGCTCGGACGAGCGGCGGTCGGGCGGACGTACGGGCGGTGCGGGCCCTGCCAGGGCCTGCCGCGGGCGTACGGGCCGGGCTGGCGGGCGTACGGGCCTACGCGGGGGCTTCCGCGACCGGGCCCCGCCAGTCGGCGCCGGCGGCGGCCGGGCGCGGGGCGCGCGCCGGGCAGCAGCCGACCGGGCACAGGTCGTGGCTGGCACCCAGGCCGCCCAGGGCGCAGCGCTCCGGGGTGCGGCCCCGTTCGGTCGCCGCGCGCTCCAGGAGGAGGTCGCGGACGGCCGCCGCGAACCGCGGGTCGGCGCCGACGGTGGCCGACCTGGCCACCGGCAGCCCCAGCTCGGCGGCCTTGGCGGTGGCCTCGGTGTCGAGGTCGTACTTGACCTCCATGTGGTCCGAGACGAACCCGATGGGGGCCATCACGACGGCGGGCACGCCGGCCGCGTGCCGCTCCTCCAGGTGGTCGCAGATGTCCGGCTCCAGCCAGGGGATGTGCGGGGCGCCGCTGCGGGACTGGTAGACGAGGCTCCAGGGGTGGTCCACACCGGTCTCGTCACGTACGGCGTCCGCGATCACCCGTGCCACGTCGAGGTGCTGGGCGACATAGGCACCGCCCGCGCCGTCCCGGGTGTGGTCGGCGGGCGTGCCGGAGGTGTCGGCGGCGGCGGTGGGGATGGAGTGGGTGGTGAAGGCGATGTGGGCGCCGTCGCGCGCCGCGGCGGGCAGGGCGTCCAGCGCCGCCAGCACACCGTCGGTCATCGGGCGGAGGAAGCCCGGGTGGTTGAAGTAGTGCCGCAGCTTGTCGACCTGCGGGACCGGCAGTCCCTCGGCCCGCAGGGCGGCCAGCGAGTCGGCGAGGTTCTCGCGGTACTGCCGGCAGCCCGAGTACGAGGCGTAGGCGCTGGTCGCGAGGACGGCGATCCGGCGGTGGCCGTCGCCCACCATCGTGCGCAGGGTGTCGGTCAGGTACGGCGCCCAGTTGCGGTTGCCCCAGTAGACGGGCAGGTCCAGGCCGTGTGCGGCGAAGTCCTTGCGCAGCGCGTCCAGCAGCTCACGGTTCTGGGCGTTGATGGGGCTGACGCCGCCGAACAGGAAGTAGTGCTGCCCCACCTCCTTGAGGCGCTCACGGGGGATGCCACGGCCGCGGGTGACGTTCTCCAGGAACGGGACGACGTCGTCGGGCCCTTCGGGGCCGCCGAAGGAGAGCAGCAGCAGGGCGTCATAGGGGCTGGGATCGCACTGTTCGGGCATGCCATCGATCCTGCCACCCTTCCTCCGGGTGCGGCGGGCAGGTCCCGGATGCGCGGGGCCGGCGGATTCTGCGGGCACCGAAGGAAATCCGGAGGCGGCCGATACCGGAGCGCCCGTAAGCTGTATCGGCCACATACATTCCTTACCGATCTTCGGTCCTCATCCGGCGGAGCGCCCCCGTTGCCCAGTCCCTACCGCGCCATATTCGGCCGGCCCGGCACCAAGTCCTTCTCCGCCGCCGGGCTGCTCGGGCGGATGCCGCTGTCGATGATGGGCATCGGCATCGTCACGATGGTCTCCCAGCTGACCGGCCGCTACGGCCTGGCGGGCGGGCTGTCGGCGACCATGGCGCTGTCCGCCGCGGTGATCGGCCCGCAGATCTCCCGGCTGGTGGACCTGCACGGCCAGCGCCGGGTGCTGCGCCCGGCGACCCTGGTGTCGCTCACCGCGGTCGCCGGTCTGCTGCTGAGCGCGCAGCAGCGCTGGCCGGACTGGATCCTGTTCGTCTTCGCGGCGTGCGTGGGGTGTGTGCCGAGCGTCGGCTCGATGATCCGGGCGCGCTGGGCCGAGCTCTACCGCGGCTCCGCGCGCGAGCTGCACACCGCGTATTCGTGGGAGTCGATCGTCGACGAGATGTGCTTCATCTTCGGGCCGATCCTGTCGATCGGCCTGTCCACCGCATGGTTCCCGGAGGCCGGCCCTCTGCTGGCCGGCGCCTTCCTGGCGGCCGGTGTCTTCTGGCTGACGGCGCAGCGTGCGACCGAGCCGGTGCCGCATCCGCGGGAGCAGCAGGCCAAGGGCTCGGCGCTGCGCTCGCGGGGGCTGCAGGTGCTGGTGGTGACGTTCGTGGCGACCGGCGCGATCTTCGGGGCGATCGACGTGGTGACGGTGGCGTTCGCCGAGGAGGAGGGCCACAAGGCGGCGGCCAGTGTGGTGCTGGCGGTCTATGCGCTCGGCTCGTGTGCGGCCGGCGCCGTCTTCGGGTTGCTGCACCTCAAGGGGCACCCGGCCCGCCGCTGGGTGGTGGGGGTCTGCGCGATGGCGGTGAGCATGGTGCCGCTCCAGCTGGTGGGCTCGCTGCCGCTGCTGGCCGGCGCGCTGTTCCTCGCGGGGCTGTCCATCGCCCCGACGATGGTGACCACGATGGCGCTGATCGAGGAGCATGTGCCCCCGGCGAAGCTGACCGAGGGCATGACGTGGACCAGCACCGGCCTGGCGGTCGGCGTCGCGCTGGGCTCGTCGGCGGCCGGCTGGGTGGTGGATGCCGCGGGTGCCGCCCGGGGCTATCTGGTGCCGGGGGCGGCGGGCGTGCTCGCCGCGCTGGTCGCGTTCGCGGGCTACCGCAGGCTCCGTCCGCAGCCGGCGGCCGCGGCGGCGGACCCGGCCGGCACGGGCGGTCTGCCGGCGCAGGTCGCGGCGCCCGCGGAGCGCCGGGGCGAGGAGAGCGTGGCGTAGGGCACCGGGCCCGCCATGCCGTCCGGTTTCCGCCGGTCGGCAGCCCCCGCCCTGTTACCGCCGGTACGACATGTCCCGGAGCCGGGTGATTCCGGCCGATTCCTTGATCATGTGATTCCCGCCACCCCCTGTGGACGGTGCGTCGGCGACTGACATCATGCGCTCACACCAACGGCGGCCACAGGCGGCCGGGCGCGCAGGGAGGGGACGTCACCATGGCAGTCAGCAACGCCGTCGGCGGCTCGGGAGGGCGCGGTACGGCAACCGGGCCGTGGCGCAACTGGGCGGGCAATGTCACCGCCCGCCCCGCCCGGAGCGTCGCCCCGGCGGACACCGAGGAGCTCGCGGCCGCGGTCCGCGCCGCCGCCGCGGACGGGCTGACGGTCAAGGCAGCCGGCACCGGCCACTCCTTCACCCCGGTGGCCGCCACCGACGGGCTGCTGATCCGCCCCGAGCGGCTGACCGGAGTGCGCGCCGTCGACCGCGAGGCCGGGACCGTGACGGTCGCCGCCGGTACGCCCCTCAAGCACCTCAACCGCACACTGGCCGCACACGGGCTGTCGCTGACCAACATGGGCGACATCATGGAGCAGACGGTCTCCGGGGCGACCAGCACCGGCACCCACGGCACCGGCCGCGACTCGGCGTCGCTCGCCGCCCAGATCACCGCCCTCGAACTGGTCACCGCCGACGGCTCGGTGCTGGCCTGCTCGGCCGAGGAGAACCCGGACGTCTTCGCCGTGGCGCGGCTGGGCCTGGGCGCGCTGGGCGTGATCAGCGAGCTCACCTTCGCCGTGGAGCCGGAGTTCCTGCTCACCGCCCGCGAGGAGCCGATGCCCTTCGACGAGGTGACGGACCGGTTCGAGGAGCTGGTCGCCGAGAACGAGCACTTCGAGTTCTACTGGTTCCCCCACACCGGCAACTGCAACACCAAGCGCAACAACCGCAGCCAGGGTCCCGCCGCACCCCCCGGCAGGATCAGCGGCTGGGTCGAGGACGAGCTGCTGCCCAACGGGCTCTTCCAGGTCGCCTGCACCCTGGGCCGGGCCGTGCCGGCCGCCATACCGGGCATCGCCAGGATTTCCAGCCGCGCGCTGTCGGCCCGTACGTACACCGACATCCCGTACCGGGTCTTCACCTCGCCGCGGCGGGTGCGGTTCGTGGAGATGGAGTACGCCCTGCCCCGGGCGGCCGCGGTCGAGGCCCTGGGCGAGCTGAAGGCGCTGGTGGAACGCGCGGACTTCAGGGTCAGCTTCCCGGTGGAGGTGCGCACCGCGCCCGCCGACGACATCGCGCTGTCCACCGCGTCGGGCCGGGACACGGCCTATGTCGCCGTGCACATGTACCGCGGGACGCCGCACCAGGCGTACTTCTCGGCCGTCGAGCGGATCATGACGGCGCACGGGGGCCGGCCGCACTGGGGCAAGCTGCACACCCGTGACGCGGGGCAGCTCGCCGACGCCTATCCGCGGTTCGGCGAGTTCACCGCGGTGCGCGACCGGCTGGACCCGGAGCGCCGGTTCGCCAACGCGTATCTGCGGCGGGTCCTGGGGGACTGACCCGGCGACGGCCCGCCCCGGTGCCGGCTGCGGGCACCGGGGCGCGACCGCGCGGGGTCGGCTACCGGGTCAGGAAGCGCCCGGCTCGGGAGCCTGCTGCCCCTGGGACTGCTGCTGGTTCTGCCCGCCCTCCTGGTGTGCGCCGCCGGTCGGGTCGTCACCGGTGCCGGCGTCGTCGCCGCTCCCGGTGGAGCCGCTCGGGGACGGGTTCGGGGACGGCGAGGTGTCCGGGTCCGGCGACGTCCTGCCGCCGTCGGACGGGCTCGGGGTCGGCGTGGGGGTGCCGTTCCGCTCGCCCTTGCCGGTGCCGTCGTCGCCGGACTTCCCGGAGTCCGGGCTCGGCTCGCCGGTGCCGCCCTGCCGGCCGCCGTCACCGGGTGAGTGGCCGGTCCCGGGCTGCTGCGGGGTGGCGGGCTGATGCCGGCTGGATCCCCCGTAGGTGATGTTGCCCAGCGTGGTGCCCTTCTGGCCGCTGGCCGTCTCGCCGGACAGCAGCTCGGCGGCGGTGACGCCGCCCATGGCGAGCACGAAGACCACGAGCGCGCCCAGCGCCGGCCGCTTCCAGCCGCGCAGCCGGGTGCCGTACGTGGCGGTGCTGACCTCCTCGGGCCGTCCGGCGGCGGGGAGCACCGTGGTGGCGTCACCGGGGCGGGCGTCGGCCCGGTCCAGTGCCGTGGTCCGCTCGTCCAGCCGCGGCACGAGCTGGGTCCGGTCGGCGGGGTGGGCGCTCGCCGGATCGCGGCGCCGGGCCTGCTCGGCCCGCGGGACCAGCTGGGTACGGGCCGTACCGGGCCCGGGGGTCCTGGCGGCGACGGAGGTGACCTTGTCCTCCGTGCCCTGCTTGTCGAAGGTCGGCAGCACCATGGTGGGACCGGGCTGCCGGGCCTGCTGGGTGGTGGATCGAGTGCGGGAAGAAGGGCGGCGCGGTCTCGGCCGGGTGGCGACCGACGCCTCCTTGATCTGTTCACCGGTGCGGCGGAACAGGTGCTGGAATATCGAGCCGCCGGTCGTGGCCACGACACTGACCACACCCGCGCCGATGATGGTTCCGTAAACACCGAGCTGCCCCGCGAGGTACGCGGCGGCGGCCGCGGCGAGCGCGCTGCCGGCTACCTGAGCGACGCTCAGGTCGATCCGCTTCTCCTTCTTCTTCGTGGCGGTTTCGGTTTCTTCGTCCATCTCCAACCTTTGATAGCCCCTTCGATCCATCTTGCATGGAGAAGTGACCAATTGGCGGAGTAATCAGTTCCGAATTTGGGGAATCTGTGAAACTCGCCACCCACATGACAGGTAGAGAGATCGACAAGGCGACCGACCTCCGTGTGCCGCCCAGAAGTTCAGCGGCGCGGCGGTCCACCTCAGTGGCCCGAATGGAGTACTGTGGCGAACCCTGGCCCCGGTTCCCGTCCGGCTGCCCGGAACCCGCGGGAGGGGCCCAGAAGGCGGCACTCACCCTGGGGCGCCGCCGCTCGGCACGGGTGATCGGCGACAGGGCAAGCGGCATGGTCACTGAGCGTTGCAAACTGGTAACCGTGTCATAACGGCGTTTGAGGGCCAAGCCTCGACACGCCGGGCAACTCGGCAATGTTGTGGCAGGCTGCACCCGGGCAGGCCACACTCGACTAGCGGAAGCAGCGACGCACGTGACGTCGGCAGGCACCACCCGGGAGGTCCCCATGCCCGAACTGCGTGTCGTGGCCGTCTCCAACGACGGCACACGGCTGGTGCTCAAAGCTGCGGACAGCACCGAGTACACGCTTCCGATCGACGAACGGCTGCGCGCCGCCGTCCGCAATGACCGCGCGCGGCTCGGCCAGATCGAGATCGAGGTCGAGAGCCACCTGCGGCCGCGGGACATCCAGGCGCGTATAAGAGCCGGTGCCTCCGCCGAGGAGGTCGCCCAGCTCGCCGGCATCCCCGTCGACCGGGTGCGCCGCTTCGAGGGCCCGGTGCTCGCGGAGCGGGCCTTCATGGCCGAGCGGGCCCGCAAGACACCGGTGCGGCGCCCCGGCGAGAACACCGGCCCGCAGCTCGGCGAGGCGGTCGCGGAGCGGCTGCTGCTGCGCGGCGCCGACAAGGACAGCGTCCAGTGGGACTCCTGGCGCCGGGACGACGGCACCTGGGAGGTGCTGCTGGTCTACCGCGTCGCGGCCGAACCGCACTCGGCGAGCTGGACCTACGACCCGCCGCGGCGGCTCGTCCAGGCCGTGGACGACGAGGCCCGGTCGCTGATCGGCGAGAGCGACGACACGCCCGAGCCGAGCTTCCCGTTCGTACCGCGGATCGCCCGGCTGCCGCGCGACCGGCCGCTGGACCGCACGCTGGACCGGCAGACCTCCGAGCGCGGCGAGCGCACCCAGTCCGGTGGCGAGGAGAGCGAGCCGCGGGGCGCCGAGGAGGCCGTCGGCGAGCGGGAGCGGGATTCGCTGACCAGCCTGCTGGAGGCGGTGCCGAGCTTCCGCGGCGACATGGTCGTACCGGAGAGCGCCAAGGCGCCGCAGGCCGACGAGGAGCAGGAGGCCGAGGTCGAGGAGCCGCCGGCGCCCGCGGCCAGCGCGGGCGCGGGTTCCGCGTACGCCGATGTGCTGATGCCGCGGGCCGTGGCCGGCCACCGCGACCGGCTGACCGGGACGACGGACCGGCAGGCCGAGGCGGACGGCGTACGTCCCGGGCGCCGGGCGGCCGTGCCCAGCTGGGACGAGATCGTCTTCGGCACCCGGAGGAAGAAGCCGGAGTAGCGGCCGGCCCGTGACGCATCCGTCCGCCCGTCCCCTCCCGGGGGCGGGCGGACGGCGTTGTACGGCGCCCTGACGGGCCTCAGCCGGGCTGCGGGCCGGTGGCGACCGGGCGGGACGGGTCGGCGGACCATTCGCTCCAGGAACCGACGTACAGCGCGGCGGGGACGCCCGCGACCGCGAGGGCCAGTACCTGGTGGGCCGCGGAGACCCCGGAGCCGCAGTAGACGCCCACCTCCGCGTCCGCCGTGGCGCCCAGCGAGGCGAACCGCTCGGCCAGCTCGGCCGCGTCCCGGAAGACCGTGCCGCCCTCGGCGACGTTCTCGGTCGTCGGTGCGGACACCGCGCCCGGGATGTGACCGGCGACCCGGTCGATCGGCTCGACCTCGCCCCGGTAGCGCTCGCCGGCCCGCGCGTCCAGCAGGACACCGCGACGGGCGAGCGCGGCCGCGTCGTCGGCGGTCAGCAGCGGCAGCGCGCCGGGCAGGGGCGTGAAGTCACCCGCCGGCGGCTCCGGTTGGGCGGTGCTCAGATCGCCGCCGGCGGCCTGCCAGGCCGCCAGACCGCCGTCCAGCACCCGCACGTCCGGGTGACCACTCCAGCGCAGCAGCCACCAGGCGCGGGCCGCCGCCCAGCCCTGGCCGCCGTCGTACACGACCACGGGGCGGTCCGCGCGCACCCCGGCGGCCCGCATCGCCTCGGCGAAGACGTCGAGGTCGGGGAGCGGGTGCCGGCCGGCCGGCCCCGGGGGCGCGGCCAGCTCGCTGTCGAGGTCGACGTAGACCGCGCCCGGCAGGTGGCCGGCCGCGTACTCGGGACGGCCGGGCGGGCCGCCGAGCTGGTAGCGGACGTCCAGGAGCACCGGCGGGGCGGGCTTCGCCAACTCGCTCGCGAGTTCGGTAGCGGTGATGATGGCATTCATGGGTCTCATCCTTGCGTAGCGGCGACTACGTACAGAAGGCGGGTGCCCACCCTCCGTATGACGCAGTTACACCCTCCCGTAACGCCGCCGAAACGGAAGAGAAACGTCAAAACGGGCATTCTCCCTCGCGAACGTGCCGTGGACGGCGCGGCCGGGGCGCGCACCAGGTAACAGGGTGCGAGCATCAGCTCAGGACCCGCGCCCGTACCGCATGTACCGCACATGGTCCGCACACCGACGCTCCGAGGAGAGAGTGACAATGACGACCGAGGCCGCGACTCGGCGGATGCCCGGCGTGCCCTGCTGGGTGAGCCTCCTGGCCAACAGCCTGCCCGCGACGCAGGAGTTCTACGGCGCGCTGTTCGGCTGGGAGTTCCGTCCGGGACCGCAGCACTTCGGTCCGTACTCCCGGGCCTTCCTCGACGGCAGGGAGGTCGCCGGGCTCGGCGAGCTGGCACCCGACCGCCATCTCCCCGTCGCCTGGACCACCTATCTGGCCAGCGACGACGCGGATGTAACCGCCGAGCAGATTCGTTGCTGCGGGGGGACGGTGGGCGTCGGGCCGCTGGACGCGGACGACGACGCGGGGCGGATGGCGATCGCCTCCGACCCGCAGGGCGCGATCTTCGGCATCTGGCAGGGCAAGTCGATGATGGGCACCGCGATCACCGGGGAACCCGGAACACCGGTGTGGAACGAGCTGGTCACCCAGGACACCGGCGCCGTCGGCCCGTTCTACGAGCATGTCTTCGGCTTCGAGGCCGAGGCCCCGTCCCCCTCCGGCCCGGCCGAGGCCGACGCCGACTATCTGACGCTGCACCTCAAGGGCCGTGCGGTGGCCGGCATCCACGGTGTGGGCAACGCCCTGCCGCGCGACCGGGGCCCCCACTGGATGACGTACTTCGCCGTCCCCCATACGGACGCAGCCGTCCGTCGCATCACCGACCTGGGCGGCCATGTGCTCCAGCCCGCTCGTGACTCCCTCCACGGCCGGCAGGCGACGGTCGCCGACATCGAGGGCGCCGTCTTCACCATCGTCGAGCGGAGCTGACGGCCGGCGCCCCGTGCGCCGCATCGCCGCCAGACCGCAGGAACCCCCTCACACGTGCCCCGTCACGAGACCGCCGTGGGGCTGCTCGCCCCGAGAAGGCGTTCGGCGCGGAAGGGAGAAGTGTCCAGCCGGGCCAGCACCCCGGGGACGGCGAGGTTGGGCAGCATCAGTTCCAGCAGCCGGGATATCTCACCGGACAGGTCCAGTTGCTGCGGCATGGCCTCGGCCACCAGCTGGACGCCGGTCCAGGCGCCGACGAACAGCCGGGCCGTATCCGTCGGATCGACGTGCGGCAGCAGTTCGCCGCGCTCCTTGGCCTCCACCAGCACCTCGCGGCCCAGAACGATCCAGTCGGGCCAGCGGGTGCCGAACATGGCGCGCGCCCTGGAGTCGACCGACAGCCGGATCGAGGCACTGAGCAGCGGCTCCCTGGGCAGCCGGTAGGCCAGGAGAAGCGCGATGTCCACCCACTCCTGGAGCTTGAAGGGCTGCGACACCAGCCCCTCCGAGGTCAGCGCCTCGGCGAGCACCCCGCGCGCGAGGTCCTCCTTCGACGTGAAGTGGAAGTACAGCGCCCCGCGGGTGATCTGGGCGCGCTCAAGGATGGCGGCAATCGTGGCGGCTTCATAACCGTGCTCATTGAAGATCTCCGCGGCGGCCACCAGGCAGGCCCTGCGCGTCCGGATCGCCCGTTCCTGTTTCGCCAACTCGCGTCTCCCCTAAGCAAGCAACCGAGTCTTCACTTCTGCGTTGAAAAAGACCGCCGACCCGGTTTATTTTATCAGTGTTACTTCTTTCCGATGGATCGTGTCCAGGGGGGACTCCATGACCGAAGCCGCTGCCCGTGTGCGCAAGTCGCCCCATTCCCCGGAGTCTCCGGCACCCACATCCACCACAGCGGACGCACCAGGAAATGCCGTGTCCAGGATTCCACAGGAATACACGCACCTCAGGAACTCTGACCGGATCTTCATCACTGGCTGGAAACGTCGGGGATCTGGCGAATTTTCGCTCACCGCCCAGTGGCCGGCCGCGCGAGACGGCCAACAATGCGACCCCAGAATACTCACGCAGACGTTCCGGCAGAGCGGCCTGGTGATAGCCCATGCCGAGTACGGCGTCCCGCTCTCCCACCAGATGGTGCTGCTCGACTTCAACTTCACCACCAACCCTGAATTCTCCGCTCCGGAAAACAGATCCCTCACGCTCGATATCGATGTCACCGTCTCGGAAACCCGGCGGAGCGGTCGATTCGGCAGCGCACTGGACATGGTGGTCCATATCCGCCACGACGATGTCACCGTGGCCCGCGCGGAGTCGGAGTTCTCGTGGTCCTCGCCCGCCGTCTACCGGCGGATAAGAGGCGAACACGTCAGCGTCGACTGGGGAACCTGGCCGCTCCCCGCACCGGTCGCACCCGAACTGGTCGGACGGTCCAGCGCGGCGGACGTCGTCCTCGCTCCCAGCGGCCATCCGCGCCGCTGGCAGCTGCGCAACGACACCGGCAACACCCTGCTCTTCGACCACCCCGTCGACCACGTACCGGGGCTCGCGCTGCTGGAGGCCGCCTACCAGGCCGCCCAGGCCACCGTCTCCCCCGTCACCTTCGACCCCGCCACGATCACCAGCAGCTACACGCGCTATGTCGAGTTCGACGAACCGTGCTGGATCGAGGCGGAGTTGCTGCCGCGCCCCGGCACCGGCCCGCTGGAGGTCCAGGTCACCGGAACCCAGGGTGGGCACACCGTCTTCCGGGCCGGGCTGAGCGGAGCGTCCCGCTAGCCATACGGCCACAGAGCCCGTACTGCACGTGCCACGTGGGGCGGACCGCACGGTGTCCCCGGTCTGCCGCCCCACGCACCGGACGTCTAACAGGTCACTTGTTGACCAGCCCGCCGTCCACCGGCACCACCGTGCCGGTGAGGAACGGGCAGCGGTCGCTGAGCAGCCATGCCGCCGCGGCGGCGATCTCCTCCGGATCCGCGGTACGACCCTGCGGAGTCACCGAGTTGGCCAGGTCCTCCAGCCCCGGGTTGCGCTGGAACCAGTCCGCGGTGATCTCACTGCGGGTGGTGCCGGGCGCCACGGCGTTCACCCTGATGCCCTGGCGGGCGTACTCGTCGGCCGCGGCCCGGGTGAGGCCGACGACCGCGTGCTTGGACGCGATGTAGGGCGCCGCGGCCGGGATCGCTATCAGGCCCGCCACACTGCTGTTGTTGACGATCGTGCCGGCGCCGTGCGGCAGCATCGCGGCTATCTCATACCGGAGACAGTTCCAGACGCCGCGCACATTGGTGTCCATGATGGCGTCGTACACCTCGTCGGACATCAGGTGCAGCGGCGTCCGGTCGCCGCCGATGCCGGCGTTGTTGAACGCGGAGTCCAGCCGCCCGTAGGTGCTGACAGCGAAGTCGACGGCACGGGCGGCGTCCGCCGCCACCGCCACATCGGCCACGACGTAGGCGGCCTCGCCACCCTGGGCCCGCAGTTCATCCACCAGCTGGGCCAGACGTTCTTCCCTGCGGGCGGCCAGCACCACCGTCGCGCCTTCTTCACAGAACAGCCGCGCCGACGCCGCGCCGATACCGCTGCTGGCCCCGGTGACCAGGACGACCTTGCCGGAGAGGAGATCAGTACTCATGGGACGAGTTTCTCAGGGGTCCCGGGCCCTGATGCCGATCGATCCGTCAACCGGGGCTGCTGCGCGCCCTGTTACCTGGGGGCGTCGGCCGCGACCGGCAGCACATCCGGTGACAGCGCACCGGCGCGGGCCGTCGCACTCGTCATCCTGCGCAGATGGTGGCGCCGGCACAGCACCTCGTAACCCACCTCGCCCATCGCCTGGTTGACGTCGCCCACCACCACCTGGGCGCCCTCGACGACCATCGCCCCGCCCACCGTACGGGCGTTGTGCGTGGCCCGCGCACCGCACCAGCACAGCGCCTCGACCTGCAGCGCCTCGATCCGGTCGGCCAGCTCGATCAGGCGCCGCGAACCCGGGAACAGATGTGTCCGAAAATCGGTGGTGATGCCGAACGCGAAGACATCCAGGTCCAGGTCGTCGACGATCCGGGCGAGCTGGTCGATCTGCTCGGGGGCGAGGAACTGGGCCTCGTCGACGATGACGTAGTCCGCCCGGCCGCCCTGGGACATGTGGTCGACGAGGTAGGCGTAGAGGTCCATCCCCTCATCGGCCTCCACCGCGTCGGTGACCAGACCCAGCCGCGACGAGAGCCGGCCCTCGCCCGCCCGGTCGTCACGGGTGAAGATCACGCCTTGCAGACCCCGGGCCGAGCGGTTGTGCCCGATCTGCAGTGCCAGAGTGCTCTTCCCGCAATCCATGGTTCCGGAGAAAAATACCAATTCGGACATGGCTGTGGGGTGGCCTTTCGCGTCGGAGTCAGAGCGTTGCAGCGGGCGGGCGCGGGCAGCGGACAGCGCCACCGGGCGTGCTGGGGGAAAGGAGCGGGTCAGGTGCGGACTTCCAGGAGCGGCACCAGCTGCTCCATGGGGGTCATCGAGCCGTGCATCCCGACCATCTCCGATTCACGGGGCTCGCGTTCGGTCGCGATGATCACCATGTCGGCGTGCGCGGCCGCCACGACGTCACCGATCCGGCCCCGCACCCGGTCGTCGACCTGCGGCCCGAACCACCCGGCGGCGATGGCCTCTTCGCGGCTCGCGACCCACATCTGCTCACCGACGACCTCACGCCATACGGCGAGCACGTCGGCGGCCGCGCCCCGGTGGGCGTAGACATGCCGGGCACGGCCCTCGCCGCCCAACAGGCGCACGCCGGCACGCAGTTCCCAGTCCTCGTCGAAGTCGATCCGGGACTCGGGGCCGAAGGGGATGTCGATCATGCCGTGGTCGGCGGTGACGTACAGGGCGCTGCGCGGCGGAAGCTGCTCGGCCAGCCGCTGCGCGAGCCGGTCGACGTACATCAACTGGCCGCGCCAGGCGTCCGAGTCGACGCCGTAGCGGTGACCCTTGCCGTCGACCTCGGAGTAGTACGTGTAGACCAGCGAGCGGTCGCCGGCGGCGAGCTGCTCCGCGGCGAGGTCCATCCGCTCCTCGCCGGAGAGCCGGCCGTGGAAGGTGCCGCCGCTGAGGGCGACCTTGGTGAGCGGGGTGTGCGCGAAGTCCGGCGCCGAGACCTGGCAGGTGTGGATGCCCGCGGCGTCGGCCAGCTGGAAGACCGTCGGATACGGCTGCCAGGTGTACGGGTCGGTCCACGGGTACCAGCGCAGCTGGTTCATCAGGGCGCCGGTGGCCGGGTCCTCGCAGGTGTATCCGGGCAGGCCGTGCGCGCCCGGCGGCAGGCCGGTGCCGACCGAGGCGAGCGAGGTGGCGGTGGTGGAGGGAAAGCCCGCGGTGAGCGGGCGGCCGCTGCCGTTGAACGAGGTGCCCAGGAGCGAGGTGAGGAACGGCGCCTCCTCCGGGTGGGCACGCAGCAGCTCCCAGCCGAGGCCGTCGATCAGGAAGACGCAGGCGCGGTCGGCGGGGGCCAGGTCCATGGCCGTGGTGAGGCCGGGCACGCCGAGGCCGCCGGCGATGGTGGGCAGCAGGTCGGCGAGCGAGCCGGTGCCGTACAGGGGCACCGGGGCGCCGAGCGGGTCGAGCGGTTCGGGTTCCGGCCAGGCGGGGGCGATGTCGGCCATCAGCGCGGGTTCGTGGTGGCCGCGGTGGCCTCGGAGAGCGCCTGGGCGAAGGCGAGGGTCTCGCGCACCGAGTCCGGGCCGTCACCGGCCTCGCTGACCCGCAGGGAGAGGTCGTCGGCGGTGGAGGAGCCGGTGTAGCCGTGGTCGGCCTCGCAGTTGGGGTCGCCGCAGGCGGCGGGCTCCAGGTCCAGGCGCGCGACGGCACCCCAGCCGATGGTCAGCACGACCTCGCGGGGCAGCTGGCCGGGGGTGTAGGACTCGGGGTTGGCGACCACCCGGCTGAGCACCACGGAGGAGATCCGGCCCAGCTTGACGGACTCGGTGGACGTGGTGGCGTACGGCGAGGGGGAGGTGGCGTCGGCGGCCTGCTCGTCGGTGTGGCTGACGATGAAGCGGGTGCCGGTCAGGACCAGGACCGTGACATGGCGGCGGACCTCGTTGGCGTCGAAGGTCGTCTCCTGATGGACGAGGTACGACACCACCGGCTCACTGCCGACCGCGGCCTGCACCGCCTCGGCCACGAGCGTCGGGTAGTAGCCACTGCGCTCGATCGCCGCGCGCAGCCCCTGGGTCGTCGTACCGGTCTTCGCCATGGGGTCCATCCTACGGGGCCTGCCGGGCGCCACGGGCCCAGTGGGGGCGAGGAGACCGGTCAGTAGGCGGGCAGACGGCGGGGGCCCAGGTCGGTGGTGGCGGGGGGCCGGGCCAGGCGGACGGCGGCCCCCAGGACGGAGAGGCCCTGCGGGGCGACGACGACCGGTTCCAGGTCCACGCCGACGACCTCGGGGTGGTCGTCTACGAGCCGGGAGACCCGCAGCAGCAGCTCCGCCAGCGCGGCGGTGTCGACGGGCTGGGAGCCGCGCCAGCCGAAGAGCAGGGGGGCGGCGCGGATCGAGCGGATCTGCTCGACGACCTCGCGGTCGGTGGCGGGGATGAGGCGGTGCGCGACGTCGCCGAGCAGCTGGGAGGGGGCTCCGGCCAGGCCGAACGAGAGCACCGCGCCGGCGGCCGGGTCGATGGCGGCGCGGATGACCGTGTCGACCCCGCGCGGCACCATCGACTGGACGACCGGGCGCAGCTCCTCGGGCGAACCGAGGAATTCGGTCAACTCCGCGTAGGTACGGCGGAGTTCGGCTTCACCGGCGATGTCCAGACGGACTCCGCCCAGGTCGGAGCGGTGCCGGAGGTGTGGGGCCGTGGTCTTGAGGGCCACCGGGTAGCCGAGGCGGGCGGCCGCGCGCACGGCGGTGTCCGGGTCGGGGGCCGGCAGCACGGGGCGGGTGTGGATGCCGTAGCGGGCGAGCAGGGCGGCGGCGTCCTCGGGCGGTACCGGCACGGAGCGGCCACTGGGGACGTCGGGGGTGAGCCGGTCGAGGAGGCGCTCGATGTCGGCGCCGGCCGCCGCCTCCTGGATGTCGTCGTACTCCGGCACCCGGCCGGGCTCGGCGGCCTCCCGGCGCCAGGCGGCGTAGCGGACGGCCTCGGCGAGGGAGCGTACGGCGCGCTCGGCGGCGGGGTAGGCGGGGATCCGGAGCGGGGCGGGGCGGGACCGGGGCGGCAAGGTGGCGGACTCGGCGCCGGGGACGGGGCGGGAGGCCGGTGAGGTGCGGGCGGCGGGAGGCGGGCCCGGAGGGGCCTGGGGGCGGCCGGGGGGCGCGGCGCGCGGCGGGGCCGGCGGGATCGGTGGCACCGGCGGGTTCGAGGGGGGCTGTGGCGGCCAGGTGGGGGCGGACCGCCCGGGCGGGGTCTGGGCGGACGCCGGGGGCGGTGCCTCGGGGAGGGCGGGCGCAGGGGGCGCCGGTGGTACGGGAGACGCTGCCGGTGCTGCTTCCGGGGCCGGGGCCGGGGCTGCTTCAGGGGCCGGGGCCGCCAGTGTCTCGGCCAGATCGTCCATTGCCAGGTGGACGACCGCGACGGGCTTGTGCGGATGGGCCGCGGCCGCGCTCCGCAGGGCGGCGGCGAGCGCCCTGCCCTCTCCGGCGCCCGGGGAGGCGCCGTCCTGCTCCCCCACCCAGGGGATGGCCGTGACGATCACCGCGTCGCAGCCGTCACCGGCGAGCGTCTCGGCGAGCGCCGTGCGGAAGTCGTCCGGACTCGCCGCGGAGGCCAGCACATGGGGCCGCAGCGGACGCAGCCGCTCCGTCAGGCAGGCGTCGTACGCCAGCAGCGCCAGCGACTCGGAGTTTCCGAGGATGGCGATGCGCGGGCCGGCCGGCAGGGGCTGGGAGGCCAGCAGCAGCCCGGCGTCGATCAGCTCGGTGACCGTGTCGACCCGGATCACCCCCGCCTGGCGCATCAGGGCGGCGACCGTGCTGTCGGGTACCTGGACGGTGGGTACGGCGTGGCCGAGCGGGGCGGTGCCGTGGTGCCGGGCACCCTTGGCGACCACGACCGGCTTGACGGCGGCGGTGCGGCGGGCGAGCCGGGCGAACTTGCGCGGGTTGCCGATGGACTCCAGATAGAGGATCACGACGTCGGTGTCCGGGTCGTCGTACCAGTACTGGAGCAGGTCGTTTCCGGAGACGTCGGCGCGGTTGCCGGCCGAGACGAAGGCGGAGATGCCGGCGATGCCGCCGTCGCCGGGGCCGCGCGCGTGCAGTCCGCTGAGCAGGGCGATGCCGATGGCGCCGGACTGGGTGAACAGGCCGATATGGCCGGCGCCGGGCATCCGGGGGGCGAGGGAGGCGTTCAGCCGCACATCGGCGGCGGTGTTGATCAGGCCGAAGGCGTTCGGCCCGATGAGCCGCATGCCGTACGAGCGGGCCAGACGGAGCAGGGCGCGCTGCCGCTCTCTGCCCTCCGGTCCCGCCTCGGCGTAACCGGAGGACAGGATCAGCACCCCCTGGACGCCGTGTTCGCCGCAGTCGCGGATCACGTCGGGGACGCTGTCGGCGGGGACGGCGATGACCGCGAGGTCGACCGGCTCGGCGATCTCGGCGAGCGCCCGGACCGCCGGCACCCCTTCGGGGTCGAGTCGGCGCGTCTCCTGGGGGAAGGCGTGGTTGACGGCGTGCACCCGGCCCGTGAAGCCGGAGGCGAGGATGTTGCGCAGCGCGCTGCGGCCGACGCCGCCGGGGGCGCGGCCGGTCCCGATGACGGCGACCGAGCCGGGGGCGAGCAGCCGCTGTACGGAGCGCGCCTCGGCGCGCTGCTCACGGCCGCGCATCACGGCCACGGACTGCTCGGTGGGCTCCAGGTCGAACTCCAGCCGGACCACGCCGTCTTCGAAGGTGCGCTTCTGGGTGTACCCGGCGTCCGTGAAGACCTTGATCATCTTGGAGTTGGCGGGCAGCACCTCGGCGGCGAACCGCCGGATGCCGCGTTCACGGGCGACCGCCGCGATGTGCTCCAGGAGGGCGGAGGCGACTCCGCGCCCCTGATGGGCGTCCTGGACGAGGAAGGCGACCTCGGCCTGGTCGTCCTCGGGGTCCTTGGCGGGCAGCCCCTGGTCGTTGATCCGGTCGTAGCGGACGGTGGCGATGAACTCACCGCCGACCGTGGCGGCCAGCCCGACGCGGTCGACGTAGTCGTGGTGGGTGAAGCGGTGCACATCGCGGTCGGACAGGCGCGGGTAGGGCGCGAAGAAGCGGTAGTACTTCGACTCGTCCGAGACCTGCTCGTAGAAGGAGACCAGGCGCTCGGCGTCGTCGGGCGTGATGGGGCGGATCCGCGCCGTGCCGCCGTCGCGCAGCACCACGTCGGCTTCCCAGTGGGTCGGGTACGCGTGGTCCTGCGGCTTCTGCATGCGGACAGAGTACGACCGGCCACTGACAACGGGCCTGCCCGCGTACGCTCGGGACAGGACTCAGGGCTGCCGGAGCACTCCCGACAGCGTGAGAGAATGGTCTAGACAACAGTCACGACTTTGAAGGGCAACACCATGGCTGAGCGCCGCGTCAATGTCGGTTGGACCGAGGGCCTGCACGCCCGCCCCGCTTCGATCTTCGTCCGTGCGGCCACCGCCTCCGGTGTCCCGATGACGATCGCCAAGGCTGATGGCAATCCCGTCAACGCGGCCTCCATGCTCGCGGTCCTGGGTCTGGGCGCCCAGGGCGGCGAGGAGATCGTGCTGGCCTCCGACGCCGAGGGCGCCGAGGCCGCGCTCGACCGCCTGGCGAAGCTCGTCGCCGAGGGCCTCGAGGAGCTCCCCGAGACCGTCTGAGTCCGCCAGGACCTCTGCTGCATGCGGCGGCCCCGCCGCGGTGACCGGGACACGGTCGCCGCGGCGGGGCCGTTTCGCTACGGAGGCGGGGCCGCAGTGCATTCTGCGGGGAATCCCTTAACGAAAGCCCCCGAAGAAAGACTTTTGCGAACGGCTCCGGCAAAGCATGCACGATGCAGGATCCGGGATTCCAGGATCCTGTAATCCCGGATCCGGAGCGAAGAGCCAGGAAATCCGAATAAGGAATTCAGGCCGAGATACGGTCCGACACGAGAACCCACCCCGCGGCCTTCGCGCGTTACCGCTCCCCCGCCGCACCCCTTTGTATACGGGGCTCTTGTTAAGAGCGGGCGCGCGCCGTGTTGACGGGCCGTTTCGGATCCCTCACCTCGGTCCTGGCCGGGCGCCGCAGCCGGTACACCGGCAGCGAGCGCTCGATGTGGGCCGCCATCAGGGCGCGGGCGCGTTCCGCGTCCCCCCGGGCCACCGCGTCCAGCACCGCACCGTGCTCGTCCCAGGTCTCGCCGGTCCGGGCCGGCGGCTCCACGGCGTACATCCACTCGATCTTGCGTCGCAGCTGGGTCAGCAGCGCGGTCAGACTGGAGCTGCCGGCGGCCTGGGCGAGCGTCTCGTGGAACCAGCCGTCCAGTTGGCGCAGGTCCGCGGGGTTGCCGTGGCGGGCCCGCTCGCGGCCGAGCCGCACCAGGCCGCGCAGCACCTTGAGGTGGGCCGGGCTGCGACGGGCGGCCGCACGGGCGGCGCCCAGCGGCTCCAGGAGCGCGCGGATGTCCAGGAGATCGGCGGCCTCCTGCTCGGTGGGCTCGGCGACGCAGGCGCCCGCGTGGTGGCGGGTGGTGACAAAGCCCTCCGACTGCAGGGTGCGCAGCGCTTCGCGGACCGGCACCCTGGAGACGCCGTAACGCGCCGCCAGGATCTCCTCGATCAGACGGCTCCCCGGCGCCAGCGCACCGGAGACAATGTCCTCGCGAATCGCCGTGCAGACCGCATGCGCGGAAATATGGCCTCGCATCGTCCGTGCCTCCGCCGTAATCCCCGGGAAACGCCGCCGGTCGGCGACATTTCCGTGACTCTATTCGACCGGGACGGCTTTTCCGACGGACTCCGGTTATTCATGGATATTTTTTGGCCAGCGGACGTGTCCGCTGGCCGGGCGATGCGACAGGTCAGGCGACGCGGAGGGGCCGGTGGTCGGTCAGACGTTGACGCCGTGCGAGCGCAGATACGCGATCGGGTCGATGTCCGAGCCGTAGTCGGGGGTGGTGCGGGCCTCGAAGTGCAGGTGCGGGCCGGTGACGTTGCCGGTGGCACCGGAGAGGCCGAGCTGCCGGCCCGGGGTGACGGTCTCGCCGACCGAGACGGAGAGCGACGACAGGTGGCCGTACTGGGTGTACGTACCGTCGTTCATCTTGACCACGACGTTGTTGCCGTACGCGCCGCCCCAGCCGGCCTCGACCACGGTGCCCGCGCCGACGGCGTGGACGGGGGTCCCGGAGGCGGCGTGGAAGTCGATGCCGGTGTGGCTGCCCGAGGACCACAGGCCGCTGGAGGCCTTGTAGGCGGTGGACACGTAGGAGTCGCCCAGCGGGGCGACGAAGGCGTTGAGGCGCTTGCGCTCGGCCTCGCGGGCGGCGCGCTCCTTGGCCTCGCGCTCGGCCTTGGCCTTCTTCCTGGCCGCCTCGGCGCGCCGCTTGGCCTCCTCGGCCTGCTTCTTGGCGACGGCCTCGGCCTCCGCCTTCGCGGCGGCGATCTCGGCGGCGGCCTGCTGGGCGTCGGCCTGGGCCTCAATGCGGCTGGCGAGCTCGTCACCGAGGACGACGGCCTGCTGCAGCCCGGTGTCCTGGGTACGTGCCTCATCGGTGGCGGCCAGCGCCGGCGAGGCCACGGAGGCGACCACACCGGAGGCCGCGAGGGTGGCTATGCCCGCGATGTTGCGGGTCGAGCGGGCGGTGCGGCTCGCACGACGGTGCTTCCCGGTGGCACGTATGAACGCCATGTGCTGGCTTGTCCTTTCCTTCCTTCTCGCCTACCGGGTTAGCTGACGGGTTCGGAGCAGGAAGGTCTCCTACGGGCTCCTCCGGAGAGGCGCCCGATTCACCCCAGGGGACATGTGGGTCCCCGGCTCCCCTGGCTCGCGCCGTACGGGGACTCGGCGATGACTGTCCGGTGCCACTGTTGTGGCGGAGTTGTGACGAACAGCCGGGCCGACGCTAATCGGGGCAACTTTCGATCGGCAAACGGAACCGCTTTTTTGTGCGGGATGCCACAAGAACCGACCCAACCAGCCATCACAAACCGGACATACGGCGGCTCCCGTGGCGAGTGAACGCCACGGGAGCCGCCGGTCGTACCTGATCTGCCGTCATACGGCGCAACTAGCCGCTGACGACCGTCACCTCGCCCAGGCCCAGCGCCTTCACGGGCTCGGCGATCTGCGCCGCGTCACCCACCAGGACCGTCACCAGCCGGTCCACGGGGAAGGCGTTGACCGCCGCCGCGGTCGCCTCGACCGTGCCGGTCTCCGCGAGCCGGGCGTACAACTGCGCCTGGAAGTCGTCCGGGAGCTGCTGCTCCACCTGGTCGGCCAGCGTGCCGGCGACGGCCGCGGCGGTCTCGTACTTCAGCGGCGCGACCCCGACGAGGTTCTGTACGGCGACATCCCGCTCGTCGTCCGTCAGCCCCTCTGCCGCGAGGGTCCGCAGCACCTTCCACAGGTCCTCCAGCGCCGGGACGGTGGAGGCGGTGTCCACCGAGCCGCTGATGGCAAGCAGCGCGGCGCCCGTGGCCCCCTCTGGGGACGCGGGGGAGGTGGAGCGCAGTACCTGGCCGAAGGCGCGCACCCCGTAGGTGTAGCCCTTCTCCTCCCGCAGCACACGGTCCAGACGGGAGGTGAGGGTGCCGCCCAGGCAGTACGTGCCGAGGACCTGCGCCGGCCACACCCGGTCCTGCCGGTCGGCGCCGATCCGGCCGATGAGCAGCTGCGTCTGCACGGCACCGGGACGGTCGACGATCACCACGCGGCCGGTGTCGTCGGCGACGATCGGCGAGGCCTTCAGCGGCTCGGCCGTCGAGCCGCTCCAGGCACCGAGGGTGTCGGCGAGCGCCGCGTCCAGGTCGACGCCGGTGAAGTCACCGACGATGACGGCGGTGGCCGTGGCGGGCCGCACATGGGCGTCGTAGAAGGCGCGGACGGCCGCGGCGTCGATCCGCGCCACGGTCTCCTCGGTGCCCTGGCGGGGCCGCGACATGCGCGCGGTGGCCGGGAACAGCTCCTTGGACAGCGCCATCGCCGCGCGCCGGGCCGGGTTCGCCAGCTCGTGCGGGATCTCGTCGAGGCGGTTGCGCACCAGCCGCTCGACCTCGCTGTCCGGGAAGGCGGGGGCACGCAGCGCGTCGGCCAGCAGACCGAGCGCGCGCGGCAGCCGGGAGGCCGGGACCTCCAGGGAGACCCGTACGCCGGGGTGGTCGGCGTGGGCGTCCAGCGTGGCGCCGCAGCGCTCCAGCTCGGCCGCGAACTCCTCGGCGTCGTACTTGTCGGTGCCCTCGGACAGGGCGCGCGCCATGATCGTGGCGACGCCGTCCAGGCCCTCGGGCTCCGCGTCCAGCGGCGCGACGAGGTTGACCTCGACGGCGACGACCTGCTGGCCGGGACGGTGACTGGTCAGGAGCGTGAGCCCGTTGGGCAGTTGGCTGCGGTCGGGGGCCGGGAAGGCCCACGGCTTGGGCGCGCCACCCCGGGGCTGGGGGTGGAAGTCCATGCTGCTCATGGCGGACCCTGCGCGGTTGGTGGCGTCGCTCACTGGTCCGCCTCCCCTTCCTCGGTGTCGGCGGCGTCGGTCTGCTCGGTGGGCTCGTAGACCAGCACCGCGCGGTTGTCGGGGCGCAGCCGGGCCTTGGCCACCGCCTGCACCTCCTCGGGAGTGATGTCCAGGACCCGCTGCACGGCGGTCAGCGCGAGCTGCGGGTCACCGAACAGGACGGCGAAGCGGCACAGTTCGTCGGCGCGGCCGTTGACCGTCGCCAGCCGGTCCAGCCACTCGCGCTCCAGCTGGGCCTGCGCGCGCTCCATCTCCTCCGGGGTGGGGCCCTCGGCGGCGAAACGGGCCAGCTCCTCGTCGACGGCGCGCTCGATGTCGGGCACCTCCACACCGCCGGACGTCTTCACGTCCAGCCAGCCCAGCGACGGCGCGCCGGCCAGCCGCAGCAGGCCGAAGCCGGCCGCCACGGCGCTGCGGTCGCGGCGCACCAGCCGGTTGTACAGGCGGGAGGACTCCCCGCCTCCCAGGACCGTCAGCGCCAGGTCCGCGGCGTCCGCCTCACGGGTGCCGTCGTGCGGCAGGCGATAGGCCGCCATCAGGGCGCGGGAGGGCACGTCCTCCTCGACGACCTGGCGGAGCTGGCCGCCGATGACGTCGGGCAGCGTGCCGTCCCGGGGCGGCTGCTTGCCGTCGTGCGAGGGGATCGAACCGAAGTACTTCTCGATCCAGGCCAGCGTCTGCTCGGGGTCGATGTCGCCCACGACCGACAGGACGGCGTTGTTGGGCGCGTAGTACGTACGGAAGAACGCCCGCGCGTCCTCCAGCGAGGCGGCGTCCAGATCGGCCATCGACCCGATGGGCGTGTGGTGGTACGGGTGGCCCTCCGGGTACGCCATGGCCGTCAGCTTCTCGAAGGCCGTGCCGTAGGGGACGTTGTCGTAGCGCTGGCGGCGCTCGTTCTTGACGACGTCGCGCTGGTTCTCCAGGGACTCCTCGTCGAGCGCGGTCAGCAGCGAGCCCATCCGGTCCGCCTCCAGCCAGAGCGCGAGCTCCAGCTCATGGGCGGGCATGGTCTCGAAGTAGTTGGTGCGCTCGAAGCTCGTGGTGCCGTTGAGCGAGCCGCCGGCGCCCTGCACCAGCTCGAAGTGGCCGTTCCCCTTGACCTGGGCGGAGCCCTGGAACATCAGGTGCTCGAAGAGGTGAGCCAGGCCCGTACGACCCTTGACCTCATGGCGGGAGCCGACGTCGTACCACAGGCAGACCGCTGCGACCGGGGTCAGGTGGTCTACGGAGAGCACCACGCGCAGGCCGTTGGCCAGCCGGTGCTCGGTCGCTGTCAGGCCGCCGGAGCCGGCTTGTTCTGTGGCCGTGTGACCCATGGGCATGTACGTCCCTTCGATCCGCTTGCGAGGAAGTTCTGTCACTGTATGCAAGCGCGTCGGCATCTGGCGAAGTTCCCGTCCGACCGGCCCCGATCGTGCGCCGTGCCCGGCCCCGCGGAGCCGAAGGGGGAGTCGCGGTGGGCGTTGTCAGTGGGGCGGTCCACAATGGTCCGCGTCAGACTCAGAGATACCCGCCGGTTGATCCCCCGGCCGATTGACCCGACAGATTGACCGGTGTCGCCCGGACACCGGTTCCCGACATCGGCAGTAGACGCAGCAGAAGGAGCCGCAGCCGCGATGGCCCGCCGCAGCACGAAGACCCCGCCGCCGGACGACTTCGAGGAGAGGATCCTCGACATCGACGTCGTCGACGAGATGCAGGGTTCCTTCCTCGAGTACGCGTATTCGGTCATCTACTCGCGCGCCCTGCCGGACGCCCGCGACGGCCTCAAGCCCGTGCACCGCCGCATCCTCTACCAGATGAACGAGATGGGCCTGCGCCCCGACCGCGGCTACGTCAAGTGCGCCCGGGTCGTCGGCGAGGTCATGGGCAAGCTCCACCCGCACGGCGACGCGTCCATCTACGACGCCCTGGTGCGCATGGCGCAGCCGTTCTCGATGCGGGTGCCCCTGGTGGACGGCCACGGCAACTTCGGCTCCCTGGGCAACGACGACCCGCCCGCGGCCATGCGGTACACCGAGTGCCGGATGGCGTCCGCGACGTCCCTGATGACGGAGTCGATCGACGAGGACACCGTCGACTTCGCACCGAACTACGACGGCCAGGAGCGGGAGCCGGTCGCCCTGCCTGCCGCCTACCCGAACCTCCTCGTCAACGGGGCGTCCGGCATCGCCGTCGGTATGGCCACGAACATGCCGCCGCACAACCTGGGCGAGGTCATCGCTGCGGCCCGCCATCTGATCAAGCACCCCAACGCCGACCTCGACACCCTGATGCGCTTCGTGCCCGGCCCGGACCTGCCGACGGGCGGCCGGATCGTGGGCCTCGGCGGCGTACGGGACGCATACGAGAAGGGCCGCGGCACGTTCAAGATCCGCGCGACGGTGACGGTGGAGAGCGTCACCGCCCGCCGCAAGGGCCTGGTCGTGACCGAACTCCCCTTCACGGTCGGTCCCGAGAAGGTCATCTCCAAGATCAAGGATCTTGTCGGGGCGAAGCGGCTCCAGGGCATCGCGGACGTCAAGGACCTCACGGACCGCGAGCACGGTCTGCGCCTGGTGATCGAGGTCAAGAACGGCTTCAACCCCGAGGCCGTCCTGGAGCAGCTCTACAAGCTCACGCCGATGGAGGAGTCCTTCGGCATCAACAACGTCGCGCTGGTCGACGGCCAGCCGCTGACGCTGGGCCTCAAGGAGCTGCTGGAGGTCTACGTCGACCACCGCTTCGACGTGGTGCGCCGGCGCAGCGAGTTCCGGCGCGGCAAGCGGCGCGACCGGCTCCATCTGGTCGAGGGCCTGCTGACGGCCCTGGTGGACATCGACGAGGTGATCCGCCTGATCCGCTCCAGCGAGAACAGCGCACAGGCCAAGGAGCGGCTGATGGAGCGCTTCTCGCTGAGCGACATCCAGACGCAGTACATCCTCGACACCCCGCTGCGCCGGCTGACCAAGTTCGACCGTATCGAGCTGGAGTCGGAGCGTGACCGGCTGCAGGAGGAGATCGAGAAGCTGACCCGGATCCTGGAGTCGGACGCCGAGCTGCGCAAGCTGGTGTCCAACGAGCTGGCCGCGGTCGCCAAGAAGTACGGCACGGACCGGCGCACTGTCCTGCTGGAGTCGGCGGGCGCCTCGGTCGGCGCGGTGCCGCTGGAGGTCGCCGACGACCCGTGCCGGGTGCTGCTGTCCTCGACGGGGCTGCTGGCGCGCACGGTCACCGGCGAGGTGCCCTTCGACGTCGACGCCAAGCGCGTCAAGCACGATGTGATCGTCTCGGCGGTGCCGGCGACGACCCGTGGCGAGGTGGGCGCGGTGACGTCCCTGGGCCGGCTGCTGCGGCTCTCGGTGATCGATCTGCCGCAGCTCCCGGAGACGGCGGCCTCGCCCAGCCTCTCCGGTGGCGCACAGCTCTCGGAGTTCCTGACGCTCCAGGACGGCGAGGAGCTGATCTGCCTCACCACCCTGGACGAGTCCTCACCGGGCCTGGCGCTCGGCACGGAGCAGGGCGTCGTCAAGCGGGTGGTGCCCGACTACCCCGCCAACAAGGACGAGTTGGAAGTCATCACCCTCAAGGAGGGCGACCGCATCGTAGGCGCGGCAGAGCTGCGCACCGGTGAGGAGGACCTGGTCTTCATCACCGACGAGGCGCAGCTGCTGCGCTATCCGGCGTCGCAGGTACGGCCGCAGGGCCGCCCCGCGGGCGGTATGGCGGGCATCAAGCTGGGCGAGGGCGCGAAGGTGATCTCGTTCTCGGCGGTCGACCCGGCCGCCGACGCCATGGTGTTCACCGTCGCCAGCTCGCACGGCACGCTCGACGACTCGGTGGCGACGGCCAAGCTCACCCCGTTCGACCAGTACCCGCGCAAGGGGAGGGCCACCGGCGGCGTGCGCTGCCAGCGCTTCCTGAAGGGCGAGGACTGTCTGACCCAGGCGTGGGCCGTAGCGGCGCCGGTACGCGCCGCGGACGCCAAGGGCGCCCCGGTGGCCCTGCCGGAGGCCGATCCGCGACGGGACGGCTCAGGAGTACCGCTGGCCAAGCCGGTGGCGGCCCTGGCGGGACCGGTGTAGGCGACACCGCCACGCGACGCCGACGGGCGCCGTCAGGCCGGTGAACACCCGGCCCGACGGCGCCCGCCCGCATCTTCCCCAGCGGCACCCCTCAGCCGCTGCGCCCTTCCGCTCCCTCGGCCTCCCCCTGCTCTGCTCTCCTCGCTCTGCTCTCCTCCTCAGGGGTCGTCCACGCGTCCCTCAGAGGTCGTCCTCACGGGCAGCCACATACCGCAGCACGCCCCACATGCTGTTCACATCGGCATCCGAGGGGCCGGTCTCACGGCAGTTCTCCAGCTCCTTGCGCAGCGCCGGCACGTCGATGCCGCTGCCGATCATGACGAGCTGGGTGCACCGTTCCTCGCCCTTCGGCCACGGCGCAGGGTAGAAGCGCAGGAAGTCGCCGACCGCGTGCAGCGTGAACTTCTGACGGTTCTCCGGGACGTCGAAGTGGACGAAGCCCTTGATGCGGTAGAGGCCGGCCGGCCGACTGTCGAGGAAGGCCATGAGACGGCGCGGATGCATCGGCTCGGACGAGGTGAACTCGACGCTCTGATAGGCGGCGTGGAGATGACCGGTCTGGCATGAGTGGTGCGCGTGCTCGGGATGACCACAGTGGCCATCGGCGTGTGCGCTGTGGCCCTCGCTGTGAACACCGTGGTCCTCGCCGTGGCCACCGTGGTCCTCACCGTGGCCAAAGTGCTCCTCGGCGTGACCGGCCGGCCCGCCGTTCGCCGCGGCCTCACGCAGCAGATCCTCGAACGACAGCTGACGCACGGACGCGTCGAGGTCCTCCCCCGCTCCACGGTCGAAGAACAGCTCAGGATCTACCCGCCCGTATGCCGTGCAGATCACCGGCCGGCCGGGAGCGAGCTCCGCGAGCCGGTCCATGAGTGCCTTGCGCGCCACCTCGTCGATCCGGTCGGCCTTGTTGAGCACCACGATGTCGGCGATACCCACGTGCCGGTCCAGTTCGGGATGCCGGGCCCGGGTGTCATCGAACTCGGCGGCGTCCACGACCTCGATCAGCCCGCCGTAGACGATCCGGTCGTTGTCGCTGGCGAGGATCATCCGGATGAGTTCCTGCGGCTCGGCCAGCCCGCTGGCCTCGATGACGATCACGTCTATACGGGCGGCGGGGCGGGCCAGCCGCTCCAGATAGGTGTCCAGCTCGCTGGTGTCGACCGCACAGCACAGACAGCCGTTTCCGAGCGACACCATCGAGTCCACCTGCCCGGCGACCGTCATGGCATCGATCTCGATGCTGCCGAAGTCATTGACGATCGCGCCGATACGGGTGCCGTCACCGGCGCCGAGCAGATGGTTGAGGAGGGTGGTCTTGCCCGACCCGAGGAACCCGGCGAGCACGACGACCGGGATCTGTTGCGTGGCCAAGGGGCGCCTCCATGGTGCGGGTGGCGGGCCGCACGGACCGGCGGCGAACGAGCTGTCGATCGTAACGGACCACCGCCGGCCCGGCGCTCGGCCGGCCCCCTTGGCTCCTGGCCTGGCTGCCGGCTCGGCTGCCGGCCCGGCTCCTAGAGGGGCGCGACGGCGGGCAGCGGCTGCGGCGGAGGCGGGCCGACATACCGGGCCGCCGGGCGAATGATCTTCGAATCCTCCGCCTGCTCCAGGATGTTGGCGCTCCAGCCGATGACACGGGCCGCGCAGAACGTGGGCGTGAACATCTCGCGCGGCAGCCCGCACAGCTCCATGACGACGCCCGCGTAGAACTCCACGTTGATGTGCAGCTCGCGCCCCGGCTTGAGCTCGGCCAGCAGCGCCTCGGCCCTCGCCTCCACCTGGACGGCGAATTCCACCAGCGGGCCACCGTAGCCCTCCGCGATTCCGCGCAGCATCCGGGAGCGCGGGTCCTCGGTGCGGTAGACGGGGTGGCCGAATCCCATGATCCGCTCGCCGCGCAGCACACGGTCGCGGATCCAGTCGTCGATACGGTCCGGTGTGCCGATGGCATCGAGGGTGTCCAGTGCGCGGCTCGGCGCACCACCGTGCAACGGGCCGGAGAGCGCACCGATGGCACCGACGAGGCAGGCCGCGAGGTCGGCGCCGGTGGACGTGATGACGCGCGCGGTGAAGGTGGAGGCGTTGAAGCCATGGTCAATGGTCGAGATCAGATAGGCCTCGATCGCCCGCACCCGCTCCGGCTCCGGCTCCTCACCGGTGAGCATGTAGAGGTAATTGGCAGCGTGGCTGAGGTCCGCGCGCGGCTCCACTGGCTGCTGCCCCTGGGCAAGCCGGTGGAGCGCGGTGAGCAGGGTGGGTACGGCGGCACAGGCGGCAAGGGCGTCGGCCCGCCGCTGGTCGGCATCGAGGTCGTACAGAGGCCGGAAGCCTGCCGTCGCGCCGAGCAATGAGAGCGCGCTGCGCAGCCCGGCGAGCGGGCCGGCCAGCGCACCGGCCTGGGCGAGGGCGGGCAGCGCATCGCGTACGGCGCCGGGCAGCGGACGCAGTGCGGCGGTCTGCGCTGTGAAGGCCGCCAGCTGCCCGGCGTCGGGGAGCTCGCCGTGGAACATCAGGTACCAGACGTCCTCGAAGCTGCGGCTCACGGCCAGCTCGACGGCGGAGTACTGACGGTAGTGGTAGAAGCCCTCGAGGTCCCGGACATCGCCCAGTTGGGTCTCGGTGACGATGACGCCCGCGAGTCCACGGGGCGCATCGATCGGTGCGTTCGCCTCGGCGATCGGCATGGCGGATCTCCTTGTTCTTCCTTCCCCGAATATTGATCCGACTATCTATGCTTGACTCAATACTCGTCAACATTGATTGAATCAATGCATGCGCACCTGGATACGGTGACCTCATGGCGGATCAAGACACCACGCAGGACCAGGACACAGCTGGGCGACGGTTGAGCACCCGGGAAGCCTCCGACCGGCTCGGCGTGAAGCCCGAGACCCTGTACGCGTATGTCAGCCGCGGCCAGCTGACCAGCCGCCGCGAGCCGGGCAGCCGAGGCAGCACCTTCGACGCGAAGGAGGTCGAGGCACTGGCCCGCCGTAGTGGCCGACGCGAAACACCCACCTCCAGCGGGGAGTTGGCGATCCGCACCGGCATCACCCTCATCGACCGCGGCCACTGCTACTACCGCGGCGTCGACACCTCCGAGCTCGCCGCCCACTACAGCTACGAGGAAGTCGCCGAGTGGCTGTGGACCGGCGAGATGCGCCGCGGCATCCGCTTCACAGCGCCACACGACGCACTGTCCGCGGCCCGCCGCGCCGTGGAAGCACTGCCGGCGCACAGTGGGCCGATGGACCGACTGCGGGTCGCGGTGATCGCCGCGGCGGCCGCCGACCCGCTCCGCTTCGACCTGTCCGAAGACGTCGTCCTCGACACCGCCCGCAGCCTGATCCCTACCCTCGTCGACGCCCTGCCGTCGCAGGCTCCTGACCAGTCCGCCGCCGCGCTGGCACCGCGGCTGTGGTCACGCCTGACGACCGAGAAGGCCGACCCCGCATCGCTGCGCGTCCTGGATGCCGCGCTGGTTCTGCTCATGGATCACGACCTCGCCGCCTCGACCCTCGCGGTCCGGGTCGCCGCCTCCGCACGTGCGCATCCGTACGCGATCGTTTCGGCCGGCTTCGGGGCGCTGGACGGCGCACTGCACGGTGCGGCGAGCGGACTCGCCCACCGCCTGCTGCTTGAGGTGCTGGACCGCGGCAGCGCGGCCGCCGTCGTCGCCGACCATCTGCGAGCCGGCCGCCGGGTCCCGGGCCTGGGCCATCGCCTCTACCCAGGTGAGGACCCCCGCGCCCGCGCCCTCTTCGGACTACTGGAAGACGTACCGCGAGCCCGCCCGGTACTCCAGGCAGCCCGCGAAGTGATCACCACCACCGCCCGTCACACGGAGCTGCACGCCAACGTCGACCTGGCGCTGGCCGTGCTGTCCGTCGCGACCGGTATGCCGAGCGAGGCAGGTGAGACCATCTTTGCCATTGCGCGCACAGCCGGCTGGATCGCCCACGCCCTCGAGGAGTACGACGAGCCCCCCGCCCGCATGCGGCCCATCGGCCAGTACCGCGGCCCGAAGCCACCACAGCCGATGCCCTGAGCGGGGTGACCGGCAGTTCGGGCGCCGCTCAACCGCCCAAGGACCGGGCTTCAGCCAGGCCGTTCCCACGGACGCACAACCCGCGATACCCCCTCGGGAGTACGGCACTCAGCAGATGAGGTTAGGCTCACCTATGTGAGTACCTGCGCCACCGCTTCCCGTGATGCGGCCGAACCTCTTGCCGGTACGGCGGCCACTGCCCAGACCTGGCTGCTCATCGAGCAGACCGGGCCGTGGGGAGCCAACGCGCTGACGGACAGCCACCTTGACCCTGACATCGGCCGAGCCCTGGAGTCCGCGGCAGAGGGGACGGGCGTACGCGTCGCCCTCATCCGCAGACCGGGACGCCATGCCGACTGCCACACCACCTCCCGGCGCCGCATGTTTCTCGCGCACACCGCACCGGGCCGCTCATGGATCCGCACGACCACGGTCACCGACCCTTGCACGGCCCTTGGGCTGAACTTCACCGCCCTGGGAGCCGGGGAGCATGCCGGCCTCTGGGAGCCGTACACCGGCGATCCGCTCGTCCTCGTGTGCACCAACGGAAAGCGGGACCGCTGTTGCGCCCTCCTCGGCCGCCCGCTCGCCGCGGAACTCGTCGCCGCCGGAACCGAGGCCTGGGAAGTCACCCACATCGGTGGCCACCGCTTCTCCCCCACCCTCTTCGTCCTCCCCTACGGCTACGCCTACGGGCGCGCCTCGGCCCCGCTGGTCAAGGAAGCCGTGGAGTCGGCGCGCGACGGACGGATCGCGCTCGACCACTGCCGTGGCCGCTCGGCGTGGGACCGCCCTGCCCAGGCCGCCGACCTCGCGGTCCGGGAGCTCATTCGGGAGGACCGCGCGGACGCACTCGACGTCATACGGACCGACGCGGTGCGGCCCGAACTGCTGCCGGCCGACGACCGGACGCCTCATAGGGGGCCGGCTGCGGGCGCGCTCCCCGCCTGGGCGGTCTCCGTTGCGCATGCGGACGGCCGCACCTGGCGGGTGGTCGTTCAACAGCGGACCGACAGCGCTCCGGCGCCCGCTAGCTGTGGTGCGCCGCTCGGTCCACCGGCGCGGATGGCGATTGCTTCCATCACCACCCTCCCAGGTACGGCCCAAACAAGGGCGACAGCAGCCTGTAGCTGACCCTGCGTACCGCTTCGGGCGCGCGCCCGAAGCGGTACCGGTACTTCTCGCCTCCTTTGTCGACCGGGCCTCACGGGGAGTCCGTCCCGCGACCGGGTCGCCGGCACCTGGAGAGCACACGAGCTGCTCAGCAGCACCCGGCCGCTTCAGGACCCAGGCAGCCAGCCCCAGGCCGAGCAACGCCCCCACCGCGTGCCACGCCACGATCCTGCGCCCGCCGCCCCGCACTGACGCGCGCCACGCCCCTTTCCTGTCCCCCGTGGACCACATGACTGCTCCCCTCTGCGCACCCCATCGCATGCGCGTTTCTCATCCGGCCGGAATCGGCATCACACTGCGAGGCTAGGCGCGTACTGTCCGCGATCGAAAGGCCTGTGGATAACCGCCCGCTGCCCTTCCACCACCATCCACAGCCGCTGCGAGTCGTCGCCCGAACACCCTCCGAATTGCGCCCGCCGGGGATTACCAAACCGGCCGCCGCCGCACTTACTGTTCGTTGCTATGGGCGAGAAGGATGCGTCAGCTCCGCGCCCGAGTGGCGCTGGGCTCTCGGGTCCCGCGGCGTTGCCCACCGACGCGTCGGCCTCCGCCCCCACGCCCAAGCTGCGCCGGCCAAGGCCACGCCTGGGCTGGCCGCGCCGCGTGTTCTCCCAGGTCCTGATGGTGCAGCTGGCCATAGCCACAGGAGTCACGGCACTGGCAACCGGTCTCTTCCTCGCCCCGCTCAGCGCACAACTCGACGATCAGGCGATGCGCCGTGCACTCGCCATCGCACAGACCACCGCCGCCGCGCCACGGCTCGACGACGCCCTGGAGTCCTCTCGGCCGAGCCGCCACGGCCCCCTCCAGAACGAGGCGGAGCGGATCCGCGTCGCCACTGGTGCCGAGTACGTGGTGATCATGGACAAGCGCGGTGTCCGGTGGTCCCACACCGACCCGGACGAGATCGGGCACCACGTCTCCACCGACCCCAGCGCCGTGCTCTCCGGTCAGGAGGTCATCCAGATCGACGAGGGCACCCTCGGCCGCACCGCACGCGGCAAAGTCCCGCTGCGCGACGAGAACGGCAAGGTCGTCGGCGCCGTGTCGGTCGGCATCGCTTACGAGAGCGTGCAGGAACGGCTGCTCTCCACCGTCCCCCAGCTGCTCGCCTACGCGGGCGGGGCGCTCGCCGTCGGCGCGCTCGCCGCCTACCTCGTCGCTCGCCGCCTTCAGCGCCGCACCCATGACCTGGCCTTCTCCGACATTTCCGCGCTGCTCGCCGAGCGCGAGGCGATGCTGCACGGCATCCGTGAAGGATTCCTCGCACTCGACAAGCGCGGACGGATCCGCCTGATGAACGACGAGGCGCAGCGCCTCCTCGACCTGCACGACGAGGACATCGGCCGCCCTTTGGACGAGGCCCTGCCACCGGGCCGTACCACCGACGTACTGGCCGGCCGTGTTTCGGGAGCGGACCTGCTGGCCGTAAGCGGCCACCGGGTCCTGGTGGCAAACCGCATGCCGACCGACGACGGGGGTGCGGTGGTCACCTTGCGCGACCGCACCGAGTTGGAGCGGCTGGGCCGCGAACTCGACGGCACCCGCGGTCTGATCGATGCCCTTCGCGCCCAGGACCACGAGCACGCCAACCGGCTGCACACGCTCCTCGGCCTGCTCGAACTGGGGCTGAGCGAAGAGGCCGTGGAGTTTGTGACACAGGCCGTGGGCGTGCATCGGGCGACCGCGGAACAGGTCACCGAGCGCATTCACGATCCTCTGCTCGCCGCCCTGTTGGTGGGCAAGGCCACCGTCGCCACCGAACGGGGCGCTTCCTTGCGCATCGCGCCCGATACCCACCTCCCCGACCGGCTAGTCGACCCGCACAGCCTGGTCACCGTTCTCGGGAACCTCGTCGACAACGCCCTGGACGCCACGGCCGGTGAGCACGACGCCCAACTGGAGGTCGAGGTCCGAGCCGATGGCCGCACCGCCGTCGTTCGCGTCAGCGACAACGGACCAGGAGTTCCCGAGTCGCGACGTACGGACATCTTCACCGAGGGGTGGACCACCAAGGAGCCGCCCGCGCACGGACAGCGCGGCATCGGCCTGGCACTCGTCCGCCGGCTCGCCGAGCGCTACGGAGGCAGCGCCGAGGTCGGCGAACGGCCCGGTGGTGGCGCGGTGTTCACCGTGACCGTCCCAGACGCGTTGGCCGAGGAACCTCCCCAGCCGGCTGAAGCACCCCACCAGGAAGCGGTCATGGACACTCACGCCACCGGGCGGGACGAAGGCACCGAGGACGCTCACCCTGCCGAAGACGTCAAGGAGGCCAGGCGATGATCGACGTACTGGTCGTGGACGACGATGTGCAGGTCGCGCGGATCAACGCGGCGTATGTCGCCAAAGTTGAAGGGTTCCGCGTCAGTTGCCTGGCGCACACCGCCGCCGACGCCCTCGCCGCCCTGGAGACGCACCCCGTCGATCTGATCCTGCTGGACCACTACCTGCCCGACAGAACAGGACTTCAACTGGTCGGTGACCTGCGGAGGCGCGGCCTGCTCACCGATGTGATCATGGTGACCGCGGCTCGCGATATCGCGACCGTACAGGCCGCGATGCGGCACGGCGCTCTGCAGTATCTGGTCAAGCCGTTCACCTTCGCGGGCCTGCGCTCCAAATTGGAGGGCTACGCCGCCCTGCACCGTACGTTCGCGGGCGGCGGGCAGGCGGAGCAGTCCGAAGTGGACCGGATCTTCGGGGCGTTGGGTGCCGCCAACGCCGGTCCCGCCGAGTTGCCCAAGGGCCACTCCACCGCCACCGCCGACCGCGTGCGCTCGGTGCTGCGCTCCGCGGACACCCCTCTGTCAGCCCAGGACGTCGCCGTCCAGGCGGGGCTGAGCCGACAGACCGCCCAGCGCTACCTCAAGCTCCTGGAGCGGGCCGGACGGGTACGCCTCACCCTCAGGTACGGCGAGACCGGCCGCCCGGAACACCGCTACGACTGGGTGTGACGTTCGTCCGGCGGATCAGAACCCCAGCGCTTCAAGCCACCCCCGCGTCGTCCAGCTGACCCACCCAGTGGCGAGAGCGTCGTATCGAGCACCGACGAGCGGCACGCTCCCTGGCTCACCGACCAGGCAGCCGTCCCTCTCTGCCCGACTCTGCCGACGAACTCCCGATGAGCTATCCGGGCGGCTGCGCGAGACCGTGGCGGTAGGCGTAGCGGACGGCCTGGGTCCGGTCCCGCAGGCCCGCTTTTGCGAAGAGGTTGTTGATGTGGGTCTTCACAGTCGCGGTGGAGACGTGCAGCGTGCGCGCGATCTCCGGGTTGGGCTGGCCGTCGGCGACCAGCCGCAGCACCTCCACCTCACGGGCGGTCAGCCCGTCCGGTGGCTCCACGGGCGGTTGCGGCTCGCTGTGTGGGGGATCCGTGACGCGCTCCAGGAGCCTGCGCTGGATCTTCGGCGACAGCCCGGCCTCGCCCGAGAGCACATCGTCGATGGCACGGACGATCTCGTCGCCGTCCGCGTCCTTGGTCAGGTAGCCGCGGGCGCCGGCCTGCAAGGCGGGGAAGAGCGAGTCGTCGTCGGCATACGTGGTGAGCACCACGACCTGGGTACCGGGGTGGTCGGCGCGGATGCGACGGGTGGCTTCGACGCCGTCGCAGCGTGGCATGCGAAGGTCCATCAGGGCGACTTCGGGGGCGAGTTCGACGACCATACGGACCGCTGCCTCGCCGTCTGCGGCCGATCCGACGACCTCGATGCCTGGCAGCAGCCCCAGCAGCATCACGATGCCCTCGCGCACCACCGTCTGGTCGTCGACGACCACCACCCGGGCCACCGCATGTGCCGTCATGCGGGCACCCGCAACCGCACCACGAAACCCTCCTCACCGGGTCCGGACTCCAGTGTTCCGCCAAGGAGTTCGGCGCGTTCCCGCATCCCGAGCAGACCGTACCCGGAACCGCTGCCGGCGAGCTCACCGGTCTGCTCACGGCCGCCGAAGTCGCGTACCTCAAGGCCCACGTCCTCCGCCGCGTACTCCAGCAGCACGTTCACCCGGGCGCCCGGAGCATGCTTGCGCACGTCCGTCAGCGCCTCCTGGGCGACTCGACGGACCGTGAGGCCGGCCTCGGCCGGCAGGGCGTGAGCCTGGCCCGTAACGTCCAGCCGAGCGCCCTCAGCGGCCGCCAGACGGCCCAGGAAGTCCTCGACCGGGACCAACTCCCCGCGGAGGGCGGAAAGCGCCTCACGGTGCCTTCCAGCCCTTCACGGGCCATCCCCCGCATGCCACCACCCGTTCCAGGAGCTGTTCACGCTCTGCCTCGAGGTCACTGCTGCGCTGGATCAGCAGCCGAACCGCCTCCAGGTGCACCAGCTGGGCGCTGAGACTGTGAGCAAGGACGTCGTGGACCTCTCGTGCGATGCGCCCACGTTCGACCAGTGCCGCCGATTCGGCCTCGGCCTTACGGGCGGCCCGTTCCTGGGTCAGTAGCCGCCGGGCGTTGCCGCGCGCCTCGGCGCCCAGCCGTACGACATAGCCCCCAAGCCAGGCCCGCAGTGGTCGCGGTGGTCGTCACTTGGTCCACACCACGCCGTCCTCGTCCGTCCAGATGTGCGTCGTCCAGGCCCAGCCCGCGCCGCAGGCCAGCCCGATGAGGAGCTCCACGGCGAGCAGGACGGCGGATGACGTGTGGTGGTGCGGGTCCAGGAGACCGGGTTGTCTCAGCGCCATGACCGTCAGGACGACTGGGATCAGTCACCGCTTCCGGCCCTCGGAAGTGAGGGGCTGTGCCTTGAACGGCCGGATGAACACGAATGCGACGACCGCGATGATCACACCGACGTTGAGCAGGCCGCTCATGACCTGAGCCTCCGTAGGACGGTGGGTTTCGACCTCTCCGACGCCATGGAGAGCGGCGGCCGTCCGGATCGGAGCAAGGGTGGGGCGCGGGTGGAAATGACGTCGGGCGCCTCTCCACCCCAGGGTGCCCTCGTCGAGGAGTGCGCGCAGCCGTGCCGCGTCGATGCCGACCACGGCCGCCATGCCGCCGCCCCGTGC
>NZ_JBSFYC010000075.1:0-38139 GCF_053595675.1 Streptomyces sp. NPDC002446
GCCGCAGGCGCAACGGCGAGAAACCCGAAAACGTCGCCCCAGGCAAAGCGCAGCGGAAGGGCAACGGCGACAAACCCCCACGGCGGGAAAGCCGACAACGTGGGAAGCCAAGCCAACCGCCGCGGAAGCGTGGCAAGGTGGCCCCATGACGCTGATCACGCTCGGAGTCGTCGCACTGGACTGCCCAGACCCCCATGCGCTCGCCGGTTTCTACGCCGAGATGCTCGGCTGGCAGGTGAGCGAGGACACGGACGAGGACGAGGACGACTGGGTCGAGGTCGCCGGGCCGGACGGCCGCGTCCTCGCGTTCCAGCAGGTGGCGGACTACCGGCCGCCGCAGTGGCCCGGCCAGGACGTACCGCAGCAGGTGCACCTCGACTTCGACGTACCGAGTGCGCGGATCGACGAGGCGGAGCGCAGGGTCGTCGCGCTGGGCGCCACGCTCGTCCAGCACGACGAAGGGGTGCGCAACTTCCGGGTCTACCTCGACCCCGCCGGGCACCCCTTCTGTCTCTGCCTCAAGTAGCCGCCGGCGCCGGGCCGTCCAGCTGCTCGATCGTCGCGTGCGACGGCCCCCGCCGGCGCTGCTCGGCGCGGGCCACGTCCTCCGCGGCGCGGAGCACCCGGACCGCGTTCTGCCAGGTGAGCTTGGCGAGGTCGGCCTGGGACCAGTTGCGGTCCAGCAGTTCGGCGATGAGGTTCGGATAGCCGGCGACGTCGGCGAGGTCGTCGGGGGTGAAGGCGGTGCCGTCGAAGTCGCCGCCGATGCCGATGTGGTCGACGCCGGCGACCTCACGCATGTGGTCGAGGTGGTCGGCGACGGTGGCCGCGGTGGCCTTGGGCCGCGGGTTGTCGGCCTCGAAGGCCCGCTGGACCGCCATGCCCGCCTCGGTGGTGTCGAGGTGGTGCAGCCCCCCGTGCACGCGCATGTTCTCGTCGGCGCGCTGCGTCCACTCGACGGCCTCGGGCAGCACGAACTTGGGGACGAAGGTGACCATCGCGACACCGCCGTTGGCCGGCAGCTGGCCGAGTACGTCGTCGGGGACGTTGCGCGGGTGGTCGCAGACGGCGCGCGCCGAGGAGTGCGAGAAGATCACCGGCGCGGTGCTGGTCCGCAGCGCGTCGCGCATGGTGTCGGCCGAGACGTGCGAGAGGTCGACCAGCATCCCGCAGCGGTTCATCTCCCGGACGACCTCCTCGCCGAAGGCGCTCAGGCCCTGGTGGCGCGGCTCGTCGGTGGCGGAGTCCGCCCAGTCGATGGTGTTGTTGTGGGTGAGCGTCATATAGCGCACCCCGAGGCGGTGGAGCGTGCGCAGGGTGGCCAGCGAATTGTTGATGGAGTGGCCGCCCTCGGCGCCCATCAGCGAGGCGATCCGGCCCTCGGCGCGGGCCGCCTCCATGTCGTCGGCGGTGTGCGCCAGCCGCAGGTCGTCGGGGTAGCGGTCGATCAACTGCCGTACCGCGTCGATCTGTTCGAGGGTGGCGCTGACCGCCGTGTCGCCCGCGTATTCGGCGCGTACGTACACCGACCAGAACTGCGCGCCGACGCCGCCGGCCCGCAGCCGCGGCAGGTCGGTGTGCAGATGCGCGGACTGGTCGACGGCGATGTCGCGCCGGTCGAGGTCGTAGCGGACCTGTTCGCGCAGCGCCCAGGGCAGGTCGTTGTGGCCGTCGACGACGGGCCAGCGGGCGAGCAGGTCCCGGGCAGCGGTCTCGTAGGGGCTCACTTGGCACCGCCGAAGCCGAAGCCGCCCGGGGTGGCGACCTTGTTGCGCAGCCGCTTGCCCTTCTCGGTGGCCTGCTCGTTCAGCTCCTGCTGGAAGTCGCGCATCCGGGCGAGGAGATCGGGGTCGTGGGCGGCGAGGATCCGGGCGGCGAGGAGTCCGGCGTTGCGGGCCCCGCCGACCGAGACCGTGGCGACCGGCACACCGGCCGGCATCTGCACGATGGACAGCAGCGAGTCCATCCCGTCGAGGTACTTCAGCGGGACGGGGACGCCGATGACCGGCAGCGGGGTGACGGAGGCGAGCATGCCGGGGAGGTGGGCGGCTCCCCCGGCACCGGCGATGATCGCCTTCAGGCCGCGGTCGGCGGCGTCCTCGCCGTACGCGATCATCTCGCGCGGCATGCGGTGCGCCGAGACGACGTCGACCTCGTAGGGGATCTCGAACTCGGCGAGAGCCTGGGCGGCGGCCTCCATGACGGGCCAGTCGGAGTCGGAGCCCATGACGATGCCGATCACGGGGTTCGCGGCTGAAGTCATTCGGTGATTGTTCCTCGCAGGTAGCCGGCGGCGTGCGCGGCGCGCTCGCGCACATCCGCCAGGTCGTCGCCGTAGGTGTTGACGTGTCCGACCTTACGGCCGGGCTTGACGTCCTTGCCGTACATATGGATCTTCAGCTGCGGGTCCCGGGCCATGCAATGCAGATACGCGGAGTACATGTCGGGGTAGTCGCCGCCGAGGACGTTGGCCATGACCGTCCAGCGGGCGCGCGGGCGCGGATCGCCGAGCGGGAGGTCGAGCACGGCACGGACGTGGTTGGCGAACTGCGAGGTGATCGCTCCGTCCTGGGTCCAGTGGCCGGAGTTGTGCGGGCGCATGGCGAGCTCGTTGACCAGGATGCGGCCGTCGGCGGCCTCGAAGAGCTCGACCGCCAGATGGCCGACGACCCCCAGCTCCTTGCCGATCCGCAGCGCCAGCTCCTGCGCCTGACCGGCCAGCTCGGGGTCGAGACCGGGCGCCGGCGCGATGACGGTGTCGCAGACGCCGTCGACCTGGACGGACTCCACTACCGGGTAGGCGACGGCCTGGCCGTGCGGTGAGCGGACGATGTTCGCGGCCAGTTCGCGGACAAAGTCGACCTTCTCCTCCGCAAGGACGGGCACCCCGGCGCGGAAGGGTTCCTCGGCCTCCTTGGAGGAACGTACGACCCATACGCCCTTGCCGTCATAGCCGCCGCGGACGGTCTTGAGCACCACCGGGAAGCCCGCCCCCTCGGCGGCGAAGCGCTCGACGTCCGCCGGGTCGGAGACGATGCGGTGGCGCGGGCAGGGCACACCGATCGCGTCCAGCTTCGCGCGCATCACCCCCTTGTCCTGGGCGTGCACCAGCGCGTCGGGACCGGGCCGCACGGGGATGCCGTCGGCCTCCAGGGCCCGCAAATGCTCGGTGGGAACGTGCTCGTGATCGAAGGTGATCACATCGCAGCCGCGCGCGAAGGCCCGCAGCGTGTCCAGATCGCGGTAGTCGCCGATGACGACATCGCTGACCACCTGGGCCGCCGAATCCTGCGGAGTGTCACTGAGGAGCTTGAACTTGATGCCGAGGGGGATACCCGCCTCGTGGGTCATACGGGCGAGCTGACCGCCGCCGACCATGCCGACTACCGGGAACGTCACGCCCCCCAGGGTATCCGTCCGGCACCGCTGCCCCGACCCCGGCTTGGATGATCCTCTGAATTCGCACGTTCGAAGATCGCCGCCTGGAGACCGGCACCGGCCATTAGTCTCGGGCACGGGTGTGCGACCGGTGCCGGGCTCGGGCCCGGCCAAGGGGAGGCCGGATGGAAAGCAGTGGGTTACCGAGGGGCGGCAGGGCGCTGGTGGTGCTCGTCGCGATCGCCGCGCTGGTGATCGCCCTGCACTCGGTGTTCAGCCAGCTGTCCGCGTCCACGGTCTATGACGCGGGCGACACCGAGATCTCGGTCCCGGCCGGTGACCGCTTCAGCGTGCGGGTCCCCGACGACCCGGCCGGCCGCTACCGCTGGATCCTCGCCCCGCCCCGCCCCGATCCGGCCGTCCTCGCGGCCGCCGGCGAACGCACGGCCTCCGACGACCCGCCGTCCGGCACGGACCCGGTCCGCTATCTGGACTTCGAGGCGGTCCGCCCGGGCCGTACGGACCTGCGGCTGCTGCGCTGCCGGCGCTGCACCGACGGCGCCGAGGAGGCGGGCGCCCGCACCCTCAACTTCCGTGTCACCGTCGGCTGACCGCGGGCGCCGGGAGCCTAGGCACCGGTTGGCCAGGCTGCGGGCACCGCCATCCGGGCGTGGTTAGCATGAGGGTCGCGGACCAGGGTTGACGGCCGCGACATCGCCCACAAAGGGGAGCTGAACGACCACCATGAGTGAACGGAGCGCACTGCGGTCCCGGCTGGAGGCGCTCACTCGGGAGCTGGTGAAGTTCGGTGCCGTCGGCGGTGCGGGTGTCGTGGTGAACTTCGCGGTGTTCAACCTCGTCCGGCAGCTGACCGAGGTGCCCGTCGTCCGGGCCAGCATCATCGCGACGGTCGTGGCGACCGGCACCAACTACCTCGGCTACCGCTACTTCACCTACCGCGACCGCGACAAGCAGGGCCGCACCAGGGAACTGACCCTCTTCCTGCTGTTCAGCGCGGTCGGCCTGATCATCGAGAACGGCCTGCTCTACGCCGCGACGTACGGCTTCCACTGGGACAGCCCGCTGGAGAACAACGTCTTCAAGTTCCTCGGCATCGGGCTCGCCACGCTCTTCCGCTTCTGGTCCTACCGCACCTGGGTCTTCCGCACGCTGCCCGCGCGGGAGGCGATAGAGACCGCCGAGTCCTTCCTCGCCGACGGCTCGCCGCGGCCGCGCAGCGGCTCGCGGAAGTAGCCCGGCCCGGGCGGCCGGCCCCTCACCCGTCGGCGGGCTCCGCCTCGCGGTCGCGGGCCAGGAACAGGGCGAAGACCGGCGGGTCCTGCTGGAGCAGCTCCAGCCGGCCGCCGTCCGCCTCCGCCAGGTCCCGGGCGACGGCCAGTCCCAGCCCCGTGGAGTTACGGCCGGAGACGGTCCGCTCGAAGACCCGCGAGCCCAGGTCCGGCGGCACCCCCGGCCCGGCGTCGGTGACCTCGACGACCGCCTGGTTGCCGGTGACGCGGGTGCGCAGGGCGACCGTCCCGTCGCCGTGCATCAGCGAGTTCTCGATCAGCGTGGCCAGCACCTGGGCGACCGCGCCCGGCGTGCCGACGGCCCGCAGCCCCTTCTTGCCGGAGCGGACGATGGCCCGCCCCGCGCTGCGGTAGGCCGGCCGCCACTCCTCGATCTGCTGCTTGACCACCTCGTCCAGGTCGAAGGCGACCGCGGAGCCGCTGCGCGGATCGCGCGAGTTGGTCAGCAGCCGCTGGACGACGTCGGTCAGCCGCTCCACCTGCGCCAGCGCGATGGTGGCCTCTTCCTTCACGGTCTCCGGGTCGTCGGTGGCGGTGATCTCCTCCAGCCGCATCGACAGCGCGGTCAGCGGCGTACGCAGCTGATGGGAGGCGTCCGCGGCCAGCCGCCGTTCGGCGGTCAGCATCCGGGCGATCCGCTCGGCGCTGGCGTCCAGCACATCGGCGACCCGGTCCAGCTCCTGGACGCCGTAGCGGCGGTGGCGGGGGCGCGGGTCGCCGGAGCCGAGGCGCTCGGCGGTCTCGGCCAGGTCGGTGAGCGGCGCGGTCAGCCGGCGGCCCTGGCGGACGGCCAGCACCACGGCCGCGAGGATCGCCAGCACCGCCACGGCCAGGATGACCAGCAGCGTCCGCCCGATCTCCGAACTGACCGTGGAACGGGACTCCTCGACCGTGACGGACTCCCCGCGGTCCCCGTGCTGCGTCGACTCGATGACCTCGCCCGAAGGCCGCTGCCCGATCTCGATCGGCGGCTTTCCCGGCACCTTGATCTCGGCGTACCGCTTCGCGGTGATCTGCTCGGAGAGCACGCCCGGGGTGATCTTCTCGCCGCTGCCCAGCCGGCTCTCCACGATCCCGACGAGCCGGACCGCCTCGGACGCCACGCTCTCCTGCGCACCGGCCTGGATCGTGCGGGTCTCGACGATGACGAGCGAGACGCCGAAGACGGCGATCACGACGAGCACCACGGCGAGCGTGGAGTTGATCAGGCGACGGCGCACGGGCCCCTAGCTCTTTTCGAAGCGGAAGCCGACGCCACGGACGGTGGCGATATAGCGGGGGTTGGCGGCGTCGTCCCCGAGCTTCTTGCGCAGCCAGGAGATGTGCATGTCGAGCGTCTTCGTCGACGACCACCACGTGGTGTCCCAGACCTCGCGCATCAGCTGGTCGCGGGTGACGACCCGGCCGGCGTCCCGCACCAGGACCCGCAGCAGGTCGAACTCCTTCGCCGTGAGCTGGAGTTCCTCCTCGCCCATCCAGGCGCGGTGCGACTCGACGTCGATCCGTACGCCGTGGGTGGCGGGCGGCTGCTGGGGCTCGGCGGTGGAGCCGCGGCGCAGCAGGGCCCGGACGCGGGCGAGGAGTTCGGCCAGCCGGAACGGCTTGGTGACGTAGTCGTCGGCGCCGGCGTCCAGGCCGACGACGGTGTCCACCTCGTCGGCGCGGGCCGTCAGCACCAGGATGGGGAAGGAGTGGCCTTCGTTGCGCAGCCGGCGGGCGACCTCCAGGCCGTCCATACCGGGCAGCCCCAGGTCCAGGACGACGAGATCGATATTGCCCCGGAGACCGGCGTCGAGCGCCGTCGGGCCGTCCTCGCGCACCTCGACTTCGTAACCCTCGCGGCGCAGTGCGCGGGCGAGCGGCTCCGAGATGGACGCGTCATCCTCGGCGAGCAGTACACGGGTCATGGCCCGATGGTAGTCCGATGTATCGCCGCCGAGAGGCGGACCAGCACGGATGACCGGTGGCGGACGGTTCCTGCGCGCGGGGCCGCGGCGGGCCGCGAACGGCCCCCGCGCGCACGGGCGGGCGCGGTCGCCCACAGGGGCGTACGCGGTTCCCTGCATCAGTGTGAGCGTTCTCTCAGGAACGCCAACGGCGGGTGAACGGGACGTATGGTGGCCGGAACGTCCAACGCACAACCACTGGGGCCGTGACGCCACTGACGTCATCGGTCCCTCGTTGTGTGCGGGGCTGGCACGACCAGTCCCGAGCACAGTGAACGACCTGTCGACCGGGTCCGCCCGCGCAATGCAGCACGGGGGGCGTGGATCCCGGTGTCGGACCGCTCTGCCGGTGCGTCCTCGGCCGATTGCCGAGGGGCCCGGGACCTTGGGACGTGGGGCCGGCGGATCCGTGCCGGTGCCGGTCATCCCCCACCGGGCGCGTAACGGCCTCCGCACGCGTCCCGAGCAGCAAGGAAGCACCATGGCGTCCAGCCTGACGAAGGACGCGGCCCAGCAGGTCAACCCTGCAGACGGCGGCAAGACCTTCTTCGGCCACCCTCGCGGTCTGGCCCCCCTCTTCATGACCGAGATGTGGGAGCGCTTCAGCTATTACGGCATGCGCGCCCTGCTCGTCCTGTACTTGATCGCCGGCGGGCCCGACGCGAAGTCCGGAAGCCAGGGCGGCGGCCTCGCCATGCCCGAGGCCAAAGCGGTGGCCATCTACTCCGTCTACGTGGCGATGGTGTACCTGCTCGCCATGCCCGGCGGCTGGATCGGCGACCGCATCTGGGGGCCGCGCAAGACCGTCGCCATCGCGGGTGGCGTGATCATGGCCGGTCACCTGGTGCTGGCCATGCCGGGCCAGGCGACCTTCTTCGCCGGTCTCGCGCTGGTCGCGATCGGCTCCGGTCTGCTGAAGTCCAACATCTCCACGATGGTGGGCCACCTCTACGACGGCCCGCAGGACCCGCGCCGGGACGGCGGCTTCACGATCTTCTACATGGGCGTCAACGTGGGCGCCTTCGCCGCTCCGCTGGCCATCGGCCTGGTCGGCCAGAACGTCAACTGGCACCTCGGCTTCGCGATGGCCGCCGTCGGCATGGGCATCGGCCTGGCGTTCTTCCTCATCGGCAGCCGGCACCTGTCGCCGATCAGCAGCACGGTGCCGTCCCCGCTGGCGGCCGAGGAGCGCAGCGCCCTGCTGCGCAAGGGCCTGACCTGGCTGGCCGTCGCGGCGGTCTTCTACGGCGTCGTCGTCGGCACCGGCAGCTTCACCATGAACTGGATCGTCCTCCCGCTGACGCTCCTGGGCCTGGCCATCCCGGTCACCGTGCTGGCGCGCATCAAGCGCGACAAGGAGCTCACGACCGCGGAGCAGACCAAGGTCAGCGGCTACATCTGGTTCTTCGTCGCCGCCGCCGTGTTCTGGATGATCTTCGACCAGGCCGGTTCGACGATGTCCACCTTCGCGGAGAAGAAGACCGCGGACACCGTCTTCGGGATGTCCTTCCCGTCCTCCTGGTTCCAGTCGGTCAACCCGCTGTGGGTCATGGCCCTCGCCCCGGTCTTCGCCTCGGTGTGGCTGAAGCTGGCCCGGCGCAACCGCGAGCCGAGCACCACGGTCAAGTTCTCCATGGCGATGGTCCTCATCGGCTTCTCGTTCGTCGTCTTCGCCTACGCGATGAGCCAGACCTCGGACGGCGGCAAGGTCAGCCCGGCGTGGCTGATCGCCATCTACATGGTCCAGACGATGGGCGAGCTCTGCCTCTCCCCGGTCGGTCTGTCGCTCACCACGAAGATGGCACCGCAGAAGTACGCCAGCCAGATGCTCGGCGTCTGGTTCCTGGCCGTCACGGCCGGTGACTGCATCACCTCGCTGCTCTCCACCGCCGGCGCGGACCTCAGCGGTACCGGGGTGGTGGCGACCGAGGCCGCCCTCGCGCTGCTCGCCGGGCTCGCGGTGTATGTGTCCCGCAAGAAGATCATCGCGCTCATGGGAGACGTGCACTGATCCGCGTCCGCAGCTGACGCGTTCTCGTACGCGGGGCCCCGCCGCACCGGATGGTGTGGCGGGGCCCTCGTCGTGGCGGCGGGCCCTTCGCCGTATCGCAGGTCAGCGGCGCAGCCGCCGCCAGGGGGTGAAGGCGAAGCCCGCCCCGCCGAGCAGGACGAGGGTGCCGGCGAGGAGGCCGAGGGCGGTCAGCGCGCCGTGGTCGCCCGCACCGGTGTCGGCGAGGCCGCCGCCGGATCCCGCGGTGGAAGTGCCGCCCGAGACGGTGGCCGGTCCCGCCGCGCCGCCGCCCGACGCCTCCGCACCGCCCGACGAACCGCCCGCCGTCCCGCCGGAGGCGCCGCCCGGCTGCGCCGCGGTGTCCAGGGTGAGCGAGACGCCCGGGTCCTTCTCCGGGGTGCAGGTGGTGGTCGTTCCCAGGGCGTTGACGGTGAGCACGCCGGGGGTCAGCGTGGCCTTGCCGGTGGCGCCCGGTGTGTAGGTGCCCTTCAGGTCGGGGATCTCGATCGGGTCGCCCGACTTGATGGGCTCGGGGTTCGTCGGCCCCTCGACCTTCACCGATCCCTTGTCCGCGCCGCCCACCTTGACGTCCATCGACGGCTTGACCGAGTCCTTGGGGATGTCCGCCGGGCTGTCCATGACGGACTTCTTGAACTGCACGGTCAGGTCGTAGCCGCCGCCCTTCTTCACGGCGTTGATCTGCACCGGCGAGGTCGCCTTCTTCTCCCCGATGGGGGTCTTGCAGGCGTAGGGGACCTTCACTTCCTCGCCCTTGTACGCGGTGCCGTCGGGGTCGCCGCCGGAGCCGCCCGAACCGCCGGAGCCGCCGGAGCCTCCCGTTGTGCCCGCGCTGGTGCCGCCGTCGGTTCCGGCGCTGGTGCCGCCGTCGGCGCCGCCGGTGGTGGTGCCCCCGCTCGTCGTGCCGCCGCTCGTCGTGCCCCCGTCGGAGCTGCCCCCGGAGGCCGTGCCACCGGAAGACGTGCCGCCGGAGGACGTGCCGCCGGAATCGCCGCCGCCGTCGGTCACCGTGAGGGTGACCGCGGGCTTCACCGCTTCCACGGGCGAGCACTTGGTGTCCGTGGAGATCGGCTTGTTGACGTTGATGTTGTAGAAGCCGGGCGTCAGCGTGAGCTCACCGGGCTTGGTCAGCTTCAGCTTGCCCTTCATGTCGGACAGCTTCATCGGGCTGCCCTTGGGGATCGGCGGGTTCTCCCGCGGTCCCTGCATCTGCAGTTCGCCGGTCTGCGCCCCGGCGACCGTCAGCGTGCCGGTCGGCTGGACGGTGTTCTCCGCCAGGTCGAGGATGTCGGGGTTCTTCGACGCGGCCTCGACGGTCTTCCAGACCACCTCGATCTCGTCGCCGACCTTCGCGGTCGCGGGCGCGCTGACCGCCACCTTCGTGGTGCCCACGATCGGCGGCAGCCCCGATATCGGCGGCGGCAGACACTTGGTCCGGTACGACACCTCCGCCGCCTGGGCGGTACCGGCCGCGGCCACGATGCCCGCCCCCGCGAGCACCAGCGCGGCCGCCGAGGCCACCGCGGCTCTCCTCCGTTGCCTCATCACGCAGAACCTTTCGACGTCGGTCGTTCGGTTGATGTGGTGGTGGACGGTGCGGTGTCCGGGGTGAACCACGGCAGCCGGGCCCCATCGCCGGCCGGTGCGGCAGCGCTCCGGCCGGTCCTGCGTGCCCTGCGGCTGCCGGTGGTGCGTACTGCCCTGCGGCTGCCGGGCGGACGTCCGGCCGTACGGCCGCCGGTGGTGCGTGGCGTACGGCGCGGGCGTACCCGGTCCACGACCGCCATCCCGATGCGGAACACCGCCGTCGGGACGACCACGCACAGCAGCACCCAGAAGAGCGTCACGCCCCAGGGCCTGCCGACCCCCCAGGGCTGCTCGACCAGGACCCTGCCGCCGTACTTGAGGGAGACCAGGTAGTCCCCGTGCGCGCCGGCCGCCAGCTCGACCGGCAGTCTGACCTCGGCCTTCTTCCCTGCGGGGAGGGTCCCCCGCCACTGCTGCTCCTCCCACTGGGGTGCGAAGACACCGTGCGAGGTGCCGACCTGGAAGACCGGGTCCTTGGCCGGCGCCGCGCCGAGATTGCCGACCGTGACGGCCAGTTCGCGCTGCGGCGGGGCGCCGAACCAGGTCAGCAGGCCGCTGCTGCCCGCCAGTCGCGGCGGGGAGAGCACCGTCAGCCGGCCGCCGGTGCCCTCCTTCGGCAGCGGCGCCACCGGGTGGCCCGCCACCTTGAACGCGGCATCCGCGGCGGCCGCCGCACCCGTCACCGTCGCCACATGCACCACGCAGGGGCAGGGCTTGGGCGGCTCGGCGACCGGGAGGCGCCTGCGGAAGGCGCCGTGTGCGTCGGTTCTGACGGCCCGTCCGTCACCGTTGGCGCAGGCGTTGGTGCCGCCGATCATGTTCTGCCCGCAGATCAGCAGCGTGAGCAACGCCTTGGGCCGCCAGCCGCGGCCGGTCACAGTGATGCCGCCGCCCTTGCCGGCCTCCTTCTGGGAGAGCCGCACGGTGGGCTCGCCGTCGGAGCGGGCGCGCGCACCGGCGGGGGCGGCGGGCAGCACGGCCAGCGCCAGCGCCGCGCAGAGCGCCACTCGCAGGGCCGTAGCGGCCCTCGCCCGGACCCCGGACGCCCGGCGCCGCGGACCTGCGCCCGTCCTCCGGTACGCCCCGGCGCCGGCTCCGCCACCCGCCGCTGACCTGCCCGTCTCCCCGTTCACGACCGCGCTCCTGACCCCGTGCCCGCCAATTCCCCTGCCGCATCGGCCCCTTCGCCGCCGGACGCCCGGTCCTCGGCGGCCGCGCACCGCTCATCCGGCGGCCGGGCCGCGCCCCGGGCACGCCGCCGTACGGCCACCGCGCCGCCCGCCGCCGCCACTGCGAGCGCCGCCCCGGCGACGGCGCCCCACGGAACCGCCGCGTACGAGGCCGTCGCGGACCCGTGCGCACCGCCCTCGGCCGTCACGGTGAGCCGTACGTCCACCACGTCCAGACCGGGCGGATCCGCCCATTTCTCCGTCAGATCGAGGCTCTGGCCCGGCCGCAGGGTGACCGGCAGGGTGCGGGCGGCGCGCCGCAGCACGGGCCCGGCCACCCCGTCGGCGCGCACCGACAGCCGCGGGGTGAGCGCCGTGTTGCCGCGGTTGACCAGCGTGTACCGGATGACGGCCGCGCTGCCCCGCCCGCGCACCGCCATGTGCTCGACGGTCAGCGCGGACAGCGCCGGCCCGGTCACCCGCAGATGGACCGGTACGGCGGCCCGTCCGCCCCGCCGTCCCGCGCCGGTGGCGACCAGCGCGCCCGGGCGGTCGCCGGGGACCGCGTCGTGCGGCACGGTCACCGTGAACGGGACGGTCGCGCGGGTGCGCGGCGGGATCCGCACCTCCCGTACGGCGAGCGCGATCCACGAGCCGGTACCAGAGCCGCGCAGCCGTAAGGTCACCGCCCGGCCGGTGGGGTTGCCGAGGGAGAGCCGGTCTTTCAGCACGGTGCCCGGCGCACCCTCCAGATAGAAGTACGGGCGGTCCTGCGGGCTCGGTTCGGCGCCGTCACCGGGCGCGGGCGCGGCGGACCAGCCCGGCCCGGCGGGTGCGGCGGCCGGCCCGGCCCCGGCCTGGGCGGGGCACAGCAGCACGGCGGCGGTCGCGAGGATCGCACCGCTGACCGCTGTGCGGCAGCAAAACGGCATCGGCGGCTCCTGGTGGTCATGGGGGTACCTCCCATGCCGTTCAGGCAATGGGGGAACGTGCGGCGGGCGGGAGACGGGTCACACCCGCTGCCGGCGGCGGGTCAGCCAGAGCGTGCCGGCCGCGCCGGCCAGCAGCACCGTGCCGCCGAGGGTGCCCAGCGCGAGTGCGGAGTCCGCGGGTCCGGTCTGCGGCAGCCGCCCTCCGGAGGAGCCGCCGGCGGCCGCACCCCCGCTGCCGCCGGACCCCTTGGCGTCGAGGGTCAGCGAGGGCCCGGGGTTGTTGCTGGGGGTGCAGGTGGTGGTGGTGCCCAGCGCCTTGATGGTGAGCGTGGAGGCGGTGAAGGTGACCTTGCCGCTGCCCTTGGGCGTGTAGGTACCGCTCAAGTCGCTGATCTTGATGGGGGTGTTGGCCGGTATCGCCTTGTCGTTCGGCGGCCCGGCGACCGGCACCGTGCCGCTCTCCGCGCCGCCCAGCTTGATCAGCGCGCTCGGCTTCATCGCACCCTTGCCCAGCTCCACGGGGCTGGAGGAGACGCCCTTCTCGAAGGACATCACCAGCTTGTACGCTCCGCCGCTGGGGGTGCTCCTGATGTCGATGGGCGAGACCGCGCCCTTGTTTCCGATCGGTGTCCTGCACTGGTAGTTGACGTCGACGACCTCGGCGTGGGCGGCCGGCGCGGTGAGCATCACCGCGGACCCCGCCGCCATCGCCACGGCAGTGGCGACTCCGGCCGCCCGGCGCGGACACCTGCCGTGCTGTTCGCAGAAGCGGGCCACGTTCCGTTCCCCTTCTCCCGGAGGGCGCACCGCCGGACGTTACTGACGGCACATCAGATTGGCCGCTCAAGGTACGCCGGGGACCTTGCCGAGGGAAGGCACTGCACAGCCCCGATCCCTGCGGCCCGGGAGCGGCGGGGAAAACCCGCCTCGTCTACGCCGGCCGCGGACCCGCCGTACGGCAGGGGGCGTAGACGACACAGCGCGGGCCCGCCGGGGGCCCGCGCTCGTCTCTTCTCTGCCTGTCTCTGCCTGCTGCGCCCGTCAGGACGGCGCGGCGAGCTCCGCCCAGACGGTCTTGCCGGCGCCGTCGGTGTTGCGCACCACACCCCAGTCCAGGCACAGCCGCTGCACGATGAACATGCCGTGACCACCGGGGCGGCCCGGACGGTGCGGGCTGCGTGGTGCCGGCGAGCCCGCGCCGAGGTCGCTGACCTCCAGGCGCAGCACCTTGGCCGTGCAGCGCAGCCGCAGCTCCTCGGGCCCTTCGGCATGCAGGCAGGCGTTGGTGACCAACTCCGAGACGACGAGCAGCACATCCTCGGCCGCGGCGCGCTGATCGGCGTTGGCGGCCGGCAGCCAGCCCCAGTCATTGAGGGCCTGCCGGGCGAAGTCACGGGCCCGCGCCACCGCGCCTCGGGTGCCCGCCAGGCGCAGCCGGCGGATCTGGCCCGCCGGCATGGCGGTGGCCGGAACGGCGGCGGAAGCACCGGCGCCGCCCGACTCCGGGCCGAGATCGCCCGGCGGGTACGGCCGGGTGGTGCTCATCAGCGCTTCACCTCACCGATTCGCCTATTCACGGAGAACAGATACTGACTGATTGCAACGGATTCAGGTGTCTCCTGCCCGACCGGACCGTGAGAACACCCACTTCTTGGGTACGGAAGTTGTGACACGTACTACGTGCCCGGATTGCATCGTTCCGGGCATCGATGCCATGTCAGTCGGCCAGGGCCGCATCAAGAGAGTCGTGCACCGTGAAAACCGCCTCCGCGCCGGTGATCTCGAAAACCCGGGCGACCACGGGCTGCATCTCCGCCAAGTGGACCCCGCCCCCTTCGGCCTCCGCCCTCAGGCGCGCACCGAGCAGCACATTGAGGCCGGTGGAGTCCATGAACTCAAGGCGTGAGCAGTCCACCACCAGGCGTGCATAGCCGTCGTCCACGCAGCCTTCCAGTGACTCACGCAACAGATCCGCGGTGTGGTGATCAAGCTCACCCGTCACCGTCACGACCGCGCTGGCGCCGTGATGGCGGATCTCGACGTGAAGCCGCCCCCGGCTTGCACTGCCGACCGTCCCGCGGTCCATGCGCGCGCACCCCTTTTGCTGTCTCGACGACCACTGATTGCTGACGACTGCGCTCGTCGAACCCTACGCCTTCCTGACGCACGTCGGTAGCCAAACAATCCGCATATTGCCCAATATACGGACAACACGCACTTGCCATCTTCATGCAAAGCCAGGTAGGCGTAGAAGGACACATTCGAAACGGCCGGCTTTGGAGGCGCCGCACACCGCAGCTTCACGTAGAGGCATCGGCAGCCATATGCCGAGAACGATGGAGGAGACCATGTCACCCCGGCTCGACGAATTGCGCACCGACGACAACCGGCAGCCCGCATCGTCGACACCCCTGTCCGACCCGACCGGGCACATCCCTTCCCAGTCACTCCCTGCCGAATCGGATCCGGCAGGAATGCCTGAGATCGACGGCCTGCCCGAGATCCCGCCGTTCGACGAGGTGGGTCCGGTGGACGCGAGGGCTCTGTCCAAGACCCTCTTCGAGCGTCTCGAATCGCTTGAGGAAGGCACCCACGAATTCGCGTACGTCCGCAACACCCTGGTCGAACTCAACCTCGCCCTGGTGAAGTTCGCGGCCTCCCGCTTCCGCTCCCGCAGCGAGCCCATGGAGGACATCGTCCAGGTCGGCACGATCGGCCTGATCAAGGCGATCGACCGCTTCGAAATCAGCCGTGGCGTCGAGTTCCCGACGTTCGCAATGCCGACCATCGTCGGCGAGATCAAGCGCTTCTTCCGCGACACCAGCTGGTCGGTGCGTGTCCCGAGGCGTCTGCAGGAACTGCGCCTGGACCTGGCCAAGGCCGGCGACGAACTGGCGCAGAAGCTCGACCGCGCCCCCACGGTGCACGAACTCGCCGAACGCCTCGGCATCACCAATGACGAGGTCGTCGAGGGGATGGCCGCGAGCAACGCCTACACCGCGAGCTCGCTGGACGCCCAGCCCGAGGAGGACGACAGCGAGGGCGCGCTCGCGGACCGCATCGGCTACGAGGACCACGGCCTGGAGGGCATCGAGTACGTCGAGTCCCTCAAGCCGCTGATCGCCGAACTCCCGCCGCGCGACCGGAAGATCCTCTCGCTGCGCTTCGTCGCCAATATGACGCAGTCCGAAATCGGCGAGGAGCTGGGCATCTCCCAGATGCATGTCTCCCGTCTGCTCTCGCGCACCCTCGTCCGGCTCCGCAAGGGGCTGATGATCGAGGAGTGAGCGATGGCACGATCGCCCGCGGTCCCTGACGGTTCCTCATGTCCCGTCGGGGCCCGCTCGGAGGAGGGCCTGCCCCGGGGGTTCCCGGGACGGGCCCTTTTCTGATGCGCCCCTGAGGAGGGCTCAGAAGCCGTCCTCGTTCAGCTCCGTGATGCCTGCGACGAAGTACTGCCACACCCTTCCGCTGGGGCCGGAGGGGTCGACCGTGCCCGGCGCGAGCGCGTCCATCTCCGCCAGGAAGTCGTCGTGCGGGGTCTCCTCCGGCCCGTGCCAGCAGGCGTCCATATAGCGGCGTACGCCCTCCAGGACACGGGTGAAGTGGTCCAGGTCCGGGGAGAGGCGGATCAGCTCATCGCCGTCCTCGACGATGTGGACGCTGCCCTCGCGGCGGTGCAGATACAGCTCACCGTGCTCGCTGGAGCCGAGGGTGAGCAGGTCGGTGGCCGCGAGACCCTCCGGGAGCGCCGCCGCGTCCTCGTCCGGCGGCGTCATCTTCCCCGCCGGGCACGGCTCGAAGGTGGTCCAGGCGCACGCCCACCACGACGGAAGCCCGATGTCGCGCAGATGGGCCCGGCTCGCCGGGTGTTCGAGGGCGGCCGGCAGCTCGTGCTCGGGGACGCGGACCACGGCCACGGGGGCGAAGGCCTCGTCCAGCCGCTCGGCGGTGAGCGGGCCGGTGGGCGCGGGGAAGGACGGTATCCGGCCGGGCGTGCCCTCCTCCGCCGACTCGTGGTCCATCCCGCCGCGCGGCCAGCTGGCGAGCACCGCGGGGTCGGTTTCCAGGAGGGCGAGGCCGCAGGTGTCGGACACCAGATGGCGCGTATGGCCGTCCTCGCCGACGAGCGCCCTGGCCCCTGCCCAGGCCTCCGGCGCGCACAGCTCCCAGTCGTACAGGCGCGGCCGCGCGTCCTTCGCCTCGTTTGGGGAGCGCAGGTCGACGACGGCTTCCTCGGGCGGGCCCGGGACCTGCGCCCCGGTCTGCAGATCGAGCCAGGTGTCCTCCCAGGCCGCCCGGACGCGCAGCAGCTCACGGCCGTTGTGGGTCTGCAGCCCGAGGGTGTTCAGGTACGTCAGGTTCGGGTGCGCGACGTACTTGCCCACCGGCCGCCACCAGGCCCACACCGTCCGCCAGGGCATGCCCGGCTCGGCGGCCGCGATCCGCTCGGCGTACGCCTCGTGGCCCAGCGCCCTGGCCGCGAAGTGCAGCCATGACGCGAACTCGGCGCGCGGCACCTCCGCGCCGCCGAACACCGCCTCGGCCTGCTGGAAGACCTCGCGTCCGACGCTGCGCAGCCCGTCGGACGCGTCGATGTACGCCCGTACCTCCGCCCGTTCGGCGGCCAGCAGCCGCGCCGGGTCGTCCAGCACGCCGTCGGCCGGCCCGGCCGGCTCTGTCGTCACCCCGTTGCTCATGGACTCATCGTGACAGCAGGGTCTGACAGCCGCCGGCCGGGCCGGCGGCGGCAGGGGCCGTCAGACGAGAACTCCCTTGTGCCACACGGCGGATACGAGCGGGACGCCCGGCCGGTAGGCGAGGTGGACGTGCGAGGGCGCGTCCAGGAGGGCCAGGTCGGCGCGGGCGCCGGGGGTGATCCGGCCGACGTCCGTACGGCGCAGGGCGCGGGCCCCGCCCGCGGTGGCCGACCAGACGGCCTCGTCGGGCGTCATCCCCATGTCGCGGACGGCCAGCGCGATGCAGAACGGCATGGAACTGGTGAAGGACGAGCCGGGGTTGCAGTCGGTGGACAGGGCGACGGTGGCGCCGGCGTCCAGCAGCGGGCGGGCGTCGGGCCACTGGGCGCGGGTGGAGAACTCGGCGCCCGGGAGGAGCGTGGCGACGGTGTCGGACTGGGCGAGCGCGTCGATGTCGGCGGCGGTGAGGTGGGTGCAGTGGTCGGCGGAGGCGGCGCCGAGTTCGACGGCGAGCTGGACGCCGGGGCCGTGGCCGAGCTGGTTGGCGTGCACCCGTGGCGCAAGGCCCCGGGCCTTGCCCGCGGTCAGGACGGCGCGGGCCTGGTCGCCGTCGAAGGCGCCCTTCTCGCAGAAGACGTCGATCCAGCGGGCGTGCGGGGCGCAGGCGTCCAGCATCGGGCCGGTGACGAGGTCGACGTAGCCGGCCGGGTCGTCGGCGTAGTCGGGGGAGACGATGTGCGCGCCGAGGAAGGTGACCTCGTCGGTGTGCTCGGCGGCGATGCGCAGCGCGCGGGCCTCGTCCTCAACGGTGAGGCCGTAACCGGACTTGGTCTCCTGGGTGGTGGTGCCCTGGCGGAGCCCCTCGGCTAGGTAGCGGGCGACGTTGGCGTGCAGCGCCTCGTCGGTGGCGGCGCGGGTGGCGGCCACGGTCGTGCGGATGCCGCCGGCGGAGTACGGGCGCCCGGACATCCGGGCGTTGAACTCCTCGGTGCGGTCGCCGGCGAAGACGAGGTGCGAGTGGGAGTCGACGAAGCCGGGGATGCCGGCCCGGCCGCCGGCGTCGACGGCGTTGTCAGTGGCGGGTGCTTTGCTGGACGTACCGACCCAGGCGATGCGGTCGCCGTCGATGACGACCGCCGCGTCCTGGATCAGACCGAGGGGGCCTTCACCGAGGGAGGGGTCGTTGGTGACGAGCTGGGCGATGTGGGTGATGGCGGTGGTCGGCGCGGAGGTCGTCGTCATCGCGGGGGTGTTCTCCTTCAGCCGCGTACCGCGGCGATGGACTCTGCGAGGGCTGTGGGCACGTCGGGGACAAGAGTGTGCACACCGTCGCGGACGATCTGCCGTCCGCCGACGATGGTGTGTCGCACATCCGCCGCGGAGGCGGCGAATACGGCCGTCTCGGCGGCCAGCCGGGGCAGTGGTCCGGCGGTGCGTACGGAGTCCAGCGCGATCGTGGTGAGGTCGGCGAGCGCACCGGTCTCGATGGCGCCGGCGTCGTCCCAGCCCAGGGCGGCATGGCCGTCGGCGGTGGCGGCGCGCAGCAGGGCCGCGGCCGTCCAGTGCCCGCGGGTGCGGGTGCGCAGCCGCTCGTCGAGCTCCATGGCGCGGGCCTCTTCGAGCAGGTCGATGACGGCGTGGCTGTCGCTGCCGAGCGACAGCGGGCTGCCGCGTCCCTGGAGCTGGGCGGCCGGGCCGATGCCGTCGGCGAGGTCGCGTTCGGTGGTGGGGCACATGCACACACCGGTGCCGGAGCCGCCGAGCAGCCCGATGTCGTCGCCGGTGAGGTGGGTGGCGTGCACGGCGGTGGTGCGGCGGCCCAGCGCGCCGTGGTCGGACAGCAGCTGGGTGGGGGTACGGCCGTGGGCCTCCTGGCAGGCGTCGTTCTCGGCGGTCTGCTCGGAGAGGTGGACGTGCAGGGGGGCGCGGCGCTCGCGGGCCCATTCGGCGACGGTGCTCAACTGCTCGGCGGGGACGGCCCGTACGGAGTGGATGGCGGCGCCGATGCGGGCGTGCTCGCGGCCGTCCTTGAGCGCGTCGGCGCGCTGTGCCCAGCGGTCGGCGGTGCCGTCGGAGAAGCGCAGCTGGTGCGGGTTGGGCGGCGCCCCGAAGCCCGCCGAGAGGTAGGCGGTGTCGAGCAGGGTGATGCGGATACCGGCGTCGGCGGCGGCCGCGATCAGCGCCTCGCCCATCGCGTTGGGGTCGTCGTAGCGGGCCCCGCCGGGGGCGTGGTGGAGGTAGTGGAACTCGCCGACGCAGGTGACGCCGGCCAGCGCCATCTCGGCGTAGACGGCGCGGGCGAGTTGGAAGTAACTCTCGGGGGTGATTCTGTCGGCAACGCCGTACATGACTTCGCGCCAGGTCCAGAATGAATCCGGTGCACGCCCCATGCCTTCCACCGCCACTTGGCTCCGCGCAGGCGGAGGTGATCCGGTCCCCGCGCCGACCTGGACGGTACCGCGCAGCGCGCGGTGGAAGGCATGGCTGTGCGTATTGGCCATGCCAGGAATCGTGAAGCCGCGCAACACCACCGCACCGGGCGGCGGGGTGCCGGCCCCCTTGCCGACGGCGGTGATCCGTCCGTCCGCGACGTCCACGGTCACGCCCGGCTCGACATGCGTGCCGAGCCAGGCGTGTTCGAGCCAGTACGTCGTGGGTGCTGTCTGCGTCGGTGCGGTCCGCGGCGTCAGTGGCACGCCAGCCCCTCCAGTACGTCGGCGAGTGCGGTGACCCCGGCGACGCAGTCGTCCTCCTCCGCCGCTTCGGCGGGTGAGTGCGAGACGCCGGTGGGGTTGCGTACGAACAGCATGGCCGTGGGGACGGTTCCGGACAAAATACCGGCATCGTGGCCGGCCCCGGTGCCCAGGACGGGCACGGTGCGTCCCTGTGTCCTGCCGAGGATCGCGCCCAGCTCGTCCCGCAGGGCGTGCTGGAACTCCACGACGGGGGTGAAGGATTCGCGGACGACGGTCAGGTCCACGCCGTCGCGGGCGGCGCGCTCGGCAGCCGCCTGCTCGATCCCGCTGATGACGGTGTCCAGGGTGTCCTGGTCGGGGGCGCGGGAGTCCAGCCAGCCGCGGACGAGCGAGGGGATGGCGTTGACGCCGTTCGGCTCCACGCTGATCTTCCCGAAGGTGGCCAGGGCGCCGGCCAGCCGGGCCTGCTCGCGGGCGGCGAGCACGGTCGCGGCGTAGCTGAGCATCGGGTCGCGGCGGTCGTCGAGGCGGGTGGTGCCGGCGTGGTTGGCCTCGCCGTGGAAGTCGAACCGCCAGCGGCCGTGCGGCCAGATGGCGGAGGCGATGCCCACCGGGTCGCCAGACAGGTCAAGTGCGCGGCCCTGCTCGACGTGGAGTTCGACGAACGCGCCGATCCTGGCGAGCCGTTCGGGGTCCGGGCCGATGGCGTCGGGGTCGTATCCGGCGCGCTCCATGGCCTGCGGCAGGGTGATGCCGTCGCCGTCGCACAGCCGGTGCGCGGCCTCGGCGGTCAGCGCGCCGGCGGCGAGCCGGGAGCCGACGCAGGCCAGCCCGAAGCGGGCGCCTTCCTCGTCGCCGAAGTTGACGATCGCCAGCGGTTTGCCGAACTCCGCTCCCCTGCGGCGCAGTTCGTCGAGCGCGGCGAAGGAGGAGACGACGCCCAGGGGGCCGTCGAAGGCACCGCCGTCAGGTACGGAGTCCAGGTGGGAGCCGGTGACGACGGCGTCGCCGGGGGCCACGTCCTGGTAGCCGGTGGCGCCGAGCCAGGCCCACTGGTTGCCGTTGCGGTCCAGTTCGTAGGCGAGCCCGCGGGCCTTGGCCTGGTCCTCGAACCACGCCCGGCAGTCGGTGTCGGCGCCGGTCCAGGCGTAGCGGCGGTAGCCACCGGAGGCGGAGTCGCGGCCGAGGGGCCGCAACTCCTGCCACATCTCGTGGAACGAGGCGGTCACGCGCCCTCGCCTTCGCCCTCGCGCATCGGGATGCGGACACCGCGTTCGGCGGCCACCTCGTCGGCGCGCTCGTAGCCCGCGTCGACGTGCCGGATGACGCCCATGCCCGGGTCGTTGGTCAGCACCCGGCGGATCTTCTCGCCGGCCAGCGGCGTTCCGTCGGCGACGGTGACCTGTCCGGCGTGGATGGAGCGGCCCATGCCGACGCCGCCGCCGTGGTGCAGCGAGACCCACGAGGCGCCGGAGGCGACATTGACCATGGCGTTGAGCAGCGGCCAGTCGGCGATCGCGTCCGAGCCGTCCTTCATGGCCTCGGTCTCGCGGTACGGCGAGGCGACGGAGCCGCAGTCGAGGTGGTCCCGGCCGATGGCCAGCGGCGCCTGCAGCGTGCCGTCGGCGACCATCTCGTTGAACCGCTCGCCGGCCTTGTCCCGCTCGCCGTAGCCGAGCCAGCAGATCCGCGCGGGCAGGCCCTGGAAGTGGACGCGTTCCCCGGCCATCTTGATCCAGCGGGCCAGCGACTCGTTTTCCGGGAAGAGGTCGAGGATCGCCTTGTCGGTGGCCGCGATGTCCCGGGCGTCGCCGGACAGCGCCGCCCAGCGGAACGGCCCCTTCCCCTCGGCGAACAGCGGCCGGATGTAGGCGGGTACGAACCCGGGGAAGGCGAAGGCCCGCTGGTAGCCCGCGAGCTGGGCCTCACCGCGGATCGAGTTGCCGTAGTCGAAGACCTCGGCGCCGGCGTCCATGAAGCCGACCATCGCCTCGACGTGCCTGGCCATGGACTCGCGGGCGCGGGTGGTGAAGCCGGCCGGGTCCTTGGCGGCGTAGTCGGCCATGTCCGCGAAGTCGACACCGACCGGCAGGTAGGCCAGCGGGTCGTGGGCGCTGGTCTGGTCGGTGACGATGTCGATCGGCGCGCCTTCGGCGAGCATCTGCGGCAGCAGCTCCGCGGCGTTGCCGAGCAGCCCGATGGAGAGCGGTTTGCGCTGGTCGCGGGCCTCGACGGCGAGCTGGAGCGCGTGCTGGAGGCTGTCCGCCCGCACGTCCAGGTAGCGGTGCTCGATCCGGCGCTCGATGGCGCGCGGGTCGCAGTCGATGCAGATCGCGACGCCGTCGTTCATCGTGACGGCGAGCGGCTGGGCGCCGCCCATGCCGCCGAGCCCGGCCGTGAGCGTGATCGTCCCGGCCAGCGTGCCGCCGAACTTCTTCGCGGCGACGGCCGCGAAGGTCTCGTACGTCCCCTGCAGGATCCCCTGCGTCCCGATGTAGATCCACGAGCCGGCCGTCATCTGGCCGTACATGGTCAGGCCGAGGGCCTCCAGGCGGCGGAACTCCTCCCAGTTGGCCCAGTCTCCGACGAGGTTGGAGTTGGCGATCAGGACGCGCGGCGCCCATTCGTGCGTCTGCATCACGCCGACCGGCTTGCCGGACTGGACGAGCATCGTCTCGTCCTGCTTGAGCGTGGTCAGGGTGCGCACCATGGCGTCGAAGGAGCGCCAGTCACGGGCGGCCTTGCCCGTGCCGCCGTAGACGACGAGCTGGTCCGGGTGTTCGGCCACCTCCGGATCGAGGTTGTTCTGCAGCATGCGCAGCGCGGCTTCCTGCTGCCATCCCCGAGCACTCAGCTCCGTACCGCGCGGTGCCCGCACGGGTCGCGGTCCCGACATGGGCCGTGCCTCCCTGACGTCGAATGGATTGAGCTATTCACATCATGGATTCACTGAATAGCGCTAGTCAACAGGGCGCGGCGAACCTGTCGCCGGGGGCGTCGCGAACCGGCCAGCGCCCCGCGGAGGCCGGTCGGCCCGTCACCGAAAATTCGACTTGCCCGCCGGGAAAGTCTGCGGTAACTTTCCTACTAGGCAAGTAAACGGCCGAGTAACGGGGGACCGTCCGGCCGCGGTCCGGACCGCCTTGGGGAGGCGATGACCATGAACACGCAGGTAGATGCCGAACGGGCCTGGCAGGATCTGCAGCGCATCCGGGTACCGCAGGAGCGGGTGTACGACGAGGTCGAAAGATGCGCGCAAGGCGACGCCAGGTCGACGTACACCATCGCCGCGATCATGTGGATCTTCATCGTCAGCTGGGGACTCGACCTCCCCGACTGGGCCTTCTGGCTGGTGCTCGCCGCGTATGTCGTCCTCGTCAGCGGCCTCGGGGTGCTCCACCACCGCAGCAGCAGGCTGCAGCTGCACCGCTCGCGCCACAGCTGGCGCTCGCTCGCCAGCTTCTTCGCGGGCGGGGCGGTGACCCTCGCGACGATCGTGCTCTCGGGCTACGTCGTCGAATCGCTGGCACTGCCGCTCGGCAATGTCATCCAGGCCACGGTCTCGGCCGCCGTGTTCGTGCTGCTCGTCGGACCCGCCAACCGCTGGGCGGTCGGCGCGCTGCGCGACCGCGGCGCGAGAGCCGTCCAGGCGGAGGTGAGCCGATGAGCACCCCGAGCGGCTTCGACGAACTGATCCACCCCGCCACCCGGCTGTCCGTCGTGGCGCTGCTCGCCGCCACGGAGTGGGCCGACTTCCCCTTCATCCGCGACAGCCTCTCGCTCAGCGACTCCGCACTCTCCAAGCAGCTGCACACGCTGGAAGAGGCCGGATATCTGGAGATCCACAAGGAGGGCGGGGGCCGCAAACGCCGAACCAAGGTGCGGCTGACGCACCGCGGCCGCACCGCGTTCGAGGGCCATGTGGCCGCACTCCGCGCGATCGTCGAGGGCGCGGGTCCCACGGCGACGCCCGCACCGTCAACGCACACCGCCGCGGGAGAGACCTCGGACCCCCGGCAGCAACAGCACCACGTGGAGGCCGGCCGATGACGACGACCCAGCACAGGCAGACAGGACCGGCGCCGAGCGCGTCGCCGTCATCCGCGGCGCCCGTCATCCGGGCCCGCGACGTGCGGATGACGTACGGGAGCGCCGACGTTCTGCACGGCGTCGATCTGGACATCCACCGCGGCGAGATCTTCGCGCTGCTCGGCCCCAACGGCGCGGGGAAGACCACCACCGTCGAGATCCTGGAGGGCTTCCGGCAGCGTTCCGCCGGGCAGGTCAGCGTCCTGGGCGCGGATCCGGCGCGCGGAGACGAGGCCTGGCGCGGCCGGATCGGCCTCGTCCTGCAGTCCTGGCGCGACCACCGCCGCTGGCAGGTCGCCGAGCTGCTGACGCACTTCTCCGCGTACTACCCGCGCCCTCGCGACCCGGCCGAACTGCTGGCCCTGGTCGGGCTCACGGAGCAGGCCGGGCAGCAGGTCGAGCGGCTCTCCGGCGGCCAGCGCCGCCGCCTGGACGTCGCCCTCGCCATCGTCGGCCGCCCCGAACTCCTCTTCCTGGACGAGCCGACCACCGGCTTCGACCCCGAGGCCCGCCGGCACTTCCACGATCTGGTGGAGCGGCTGGCCCGCGAGGAGGGCGTCACGGTCCTGCTCACCACCCACGATCTGGCGGAGGCCGAGCGGCTGGCCGACCGGATAGCGATGCTGGTCAAGGGCCGGATCCGGGCCTGCGGCACCCCGTCGGAGCTGGCCCGGCGGGCCGCCGCCCAGGCCGAGGTCCGCTGGACGGCGCCCGACGGCACGCCCCGCCGGGAGCGCACCGAGGACCCGTCCGGGCTGGTGTGGGAACTCCACCGCGACACGGGCGGACCGATCGCCGACCTGGAGGTTCGCCGCCCGACGCTGGAGGACACCTATCTGCACATGGTGCACCGGGACGATACGGCCGACGGGGCCGGGGCCGGGGCCGGCGGTGTCACGGGGGCATCGGACGGGGAGCGGCGCACCGCATGAGGGACGCGACCAACAGGGGCAAGGGGGAACAGCAATGACCGCAGTACCGGAAACCACCACCGTCATCGAGCCGGCCGGCGCGGCCGAGACCGGGCCGCCCGGGGGAAGGAGCTCCGCGCGCCGGCGTGCCGTGCGGGCTGGCTTTCTGCGCGGCGGGATCGAGCTGCGCCATCTCCTGCGCAACCGCAAGGAGATGATCGGCCATCTGTCCAACATCGTCGTCGCGCTGCTGCTCGCCGGGTTCATCAGCGGCGATGTCCCGGGCACCCACACCCCGATGGCACATCTGATGCTCGCCGGCTTCACCGCGTATCTGCTGTTCCAGATCGGTCTGGTCAACCTCCCGCAGATACTGGTGACCGAGCGGGAGGAGGGCGCCCTGCTGCGGCTGCGCGCCACTCCCGGCGGCATACCGGCCTACCTCATCGCCAAGTCGCTGCTCGTGGTCGCCATGGCCGTCGGCACCCTGGTGGTCCTCCTGGCCGCCGCCGCGCTGCTGGTGGACGGGCCGCTGCCGCGCGGCGCCGGGGGCTGGCTGACGCTGCTGTGGGTCACCGCGCTCGGGCTGCTGGCGGTCGTTCCGCTGGGCGCCGCCATAGGTGCCGTCCTGCCCAACCCGCGCGAGGCGCTGGCGTTGATCATGCTGCCCGCGATGGGGCTGCTGGTCACCTCGGGCGCGATGTTCCCGCTCGCCTCGATGCCGGTGCTGGTCCAGAAGATCGCCTCGGTCTTCCCGCTCAAGTGGATGGCGCAGGGGCTGCGCTCGGCTCTGCTGCCGGACGCCGCACGTGCCGCGGAGCCGGCGGGCTCCTGGGAGCTGCCGACGGTCGCCCTGGTCCTCGTCGCCTGGGCGGCCCTGGGCTTCCTCCTCGCCGTACCGCTGCTGCGCCGCGCCGCCCGCCGCGAATCCGGCTCCCGGCTCACCGAACGCCACCGCAAGGCGAGCCTGGGCGGCGCCCCGCCCGCCTGACCTCGCGGCCGGGTGCAGCATCCGGCCCGAGGGCCGGCCACCGGCCGTACGCCCCTTGGGGCAGGGCCAGGCCCTCGGGCAGGGCCAGGCCCTCGGGTACGGCCACGCCCCGGGGCACCGCCGGGCGCTCCGGGTGCGGCCGGCCCGCGGTGTGGTGGCGCGCCCCGCCGTAGGCCGGTATGCGATGGCGTGGGGGCCCTGACCGATGGTGGACTGGGGGCATGAGCTTCACGGACCGAGACCGTGCCGTACAGGCAGCCGTCGCGCGGGGGCTGGTGGGGGCGGGCGAGCCCGTTGCCGGGCTGCTGGACGTGGCCGGGATCCGCCGGTCGGCGAGGGAACTCCGCGCCGCCTTCACGGAGTTCAGCGCGCCCGGCACACCGGTTCTGCATGCGTTCGCGGTGAAGGCCGCCTCGCTCGTGCCCGTGCTGCGGCTGCTCGCGCAGGAGGGGCTCGGCTGCGAGGTGGCCAGCCCCGGTGAACTGGCGCTGGCCCGTGCCGCCGGCGTGCCGGTCGCCCGTACGGTCCTGGACTCGCCCGCCAAGACCCCGGCCGAGCTGCGCGAGGCGCTGGCCCTGGGGATCGCCGTCAACGCGGACAACCCCGAGGAACTGTCCCGTATCGACGGGCTGATGGCCTCCGCGCCGAGCACCGCCCCCATCGGCCTGCGGGTCAATCCGCAGATCGGCGGCGGCAGCATCGGGGCGATGAGCACCGCCACCGACACCTCGAAGTTCGGGGTCGCGCTGCGCGACGAGGGCGCCCGCGACTGGGTCGTGAGCGCCTTTCTCGCCCGCCCGTGGCTGACCCGGCTGCACGCCCATGTCGGCTCCCAGGGCATGCCGTTGGAGCTGATGGCCGCGGGGGTGCGGAGCCTGTTCGAGCTCGCCGAGGAGATCAACGAGAAGGCCGGCCGGCGTCAGGTCGGCACTCTCGACATCGGCGGCGGCCTGCCGGTCAACTTCTCCTCGGACGCCGTCACCCCGACCTACCGCGAGTACGTCGCGCTGCTGCGCGCGGCCGTCCCCGGGCTGCTGTCCGGGCGCTACGGCCTGGTCACCGAGTTCGGCCGCTCACTGCTGGCCAAACACGGCACGGTCCTCGCCCGTGTCGAGTACGCCAAGTCGGCGGGCGGCCGCCCGATCGCGGTCACCCACGCCGGCGCCCAGGTCGCCACCCGTACGGTCTTCGTGCCCGAGGCCTGGCCGCTGCGGGTCGCGGCGTACGACGCCGAGGGCCGCCCCAAGACGGGCGAGCCGGTCGCCCAGGACATCGCGGGACCGTGCTGTTTCGCGGGCGATCTGGTCGCCGAGAACCGCCCGCTCCCCCTGCTGGCGTCCGGCGACCACGCCGCCCTCCTGGACACCGGCGCGTACTACTTCTCCACCCACTTCGCCTACAACTCCCTCCCCCGCCCCGGGGTTTACGGCTATGCGGTGGCTGCCGACGGCTCCGTACGCTTCGCGAACGTCCGCAGCCCGCAGAGCCTGGAGGATCTCGTGGCGGAGAGCGGCGCCGCACACGGGGAGGGACTGTCCGGCCTCGGGGAGCCGTAGGCACCGCCGCACAGCCGGAAGGCACCACCGCACGGCCGGAAGGCGGGCCCGCTCCCGACCGGACGACGGGGTCGCTCGTGAGCGGCTGCCCGCCACCCGCCGCCCCTCACTCCACGAACAGCCCCCGCGCCGCCGCCTTCGCGTCGAACTCCTCCAGGCGGGCCTGGGCGTCCGGCAGGGCGTCGCACATCGCCTCCAGCAGGACACGGCCCAGGAGCATGGGGGCGCAGGCCGTGTCGAAGGCCAGCCCGGTGCCGACGGGGGCCGGGAGGAGCAGATCGCTGTGGTGGGCGACGGGGGCGAAGGCGCTGTCGGCGACGGTGACGACGGTCAGGCCCGCCGTGCGGGCGTAGGCAAGGGCGTCGACGACCTCGCGGGGGTGGCGGGGCAGCGCGAAGCACAGGAGGGCGCCGCCCCCGGCGCGTACGGCGGCGTCGATGCGGTCGGTGAGCATGGTGCCGCCCTCGTCCAGGAGACGGACGTCGGGGTGGACCTTGCGGGCGAAGTAGGCGAAACCGGCCGCCTGGGCGGAGGCGGCGCGCAGGCCGAGGACGGGCAGCGGGCGGGAGGCGGCCAGGAGGCGTCCGGCCTCGATCACCGGGGACGGGTCGGCGAGGGCGGCGGCGAGCTGGCGGAGGTTGTCGATCTCCGCGTGGACGGCCTGCTGGTACTCGTTGTACGTGCCGGTCCCGCCGGGCTTCCCGGCGGGGGCGACCTCGCGCAGATGGCGGCGGAGCGCCGGATAGCCGTCGAAGCCGAGGGCGACGGCGAAGCGGGTGACGGAGGGCTGGCTGACGCCGGCCAGTTCGGCCAGTTCGACGCTGGAGAGGAACGGCGCGTCGGCGGCCCGGCGCACCATGCAGTGGGCGATCCGGCGCTGGGTGGGGGTCAGCCGGTGGCCCTCGAAGAGCTTCTGGAGACGGGCCGCGGTGCCGGTGTCCGCCGCCGGGCCGGCGGTCCCGGACTCCGCGCCCGCCGCGGCGCCGGTCTCCCCGGCCCGCGCCTCCTCGCCCGGCGCCCGCTCCGCCTGGGTGCCGGCCGGCCGGCCTTCGGCCGCGCCGCCGATGCCGCCGCCGTTGTCCCCGTCCCCGCTCATCGCCTCTTCTTCCCGGCCCGGTCGGGGCCTTGTCCTGTGTCGACCGACTGTACGGAATTTCTGACGCGCGCCGGGCCGGAGTACGCGCCGGATCCGGCCGTACACCACCGCAATCCCGACACCACCGCAGTCCCGGCCTCCGGGTGTCCGCCGGGCACTCCCCGGGGCGCGGCCCCGGCCAGTGCCTGCCCGCCCCTGGCCCGTCGGGCGGAACACCCAGGAACACCTAGGAACGGAACACCCACGCGCGGAACAGCCGGGCACGGAACACCCACGCGCGGAACACCTAGAGCATGTGCGCAGCGCCGCCGCCCCGGTCCCCCGCCGGCGGGCCGGTGTACCGCATCGGCAGCCCGAACAGCGGGAAGAGCCGCTCGGTGTCCAGGAACGACTGGAGGGCGCCGATCCGGCCGTCGTCCGCCGTCTCGATGACCTGGACCGCCCAGGGCGTGCCGTCCGCGCGGTACTGGCCGAACGCCGGCCGGCCGTTCGCCGCGAGGGGCACCAGATGCGAGCCGGCGCAGCCGCTGCCCGGTCCGCGCAGCCACTTCAGGACGTCCCGGCGGCCGCGCAGCCAGAGGGCATAGGGCGGCATGGACAGCGTGCAGTCCTCGTGCAGCAGGGCCGTCAGGGCGTCCATGTCGAAGCGTTCGAAGGCGTCGACATAGCGCTTGAGGAGGGCCTGCTGGGCGTCGTCGAGCGGGCGCGGCGGTGCGCCGGGGTCGGCGGACGCGGAGAGGGTGGCCCGGGCCCGCTGGAGCGCGCTGTTGACCGCGGCGACCGAACTGTCCAGCAGTTCCGCGACCTCGGCGGCCGACCAGCTGAGCACCTCGCGCAGGATCAGCACCGCGCGCTGCCGGGGCGCCAGCCGCTGCAGCGCGGAGACGAACGCCAGCCGGACCGACTCCCGGGCGACGGCGGTCTCGGCCGGGTCCCCGGCGGACGCCAGCACCCGCTCGTCCGGGACCGGGCCGATCCAGGTCTCCTCGGGCAGCCCCGTCCCGATCGGCGTGTCCACGCTCGACGGCGAGGCGAGGTCCATCGGCCGGGCCCGGCGGCTGCTGCCCTTGAGCAGGTCCAGGCAGACGTTGGTGGCGATCCGGTAGAGCCACGACCGCAGCGACGCCCGCCCCTCGAACCGGTCGTAGCTCCGCCAGGCCCGCACCATCGTCTCCTGGACGGCGTCCTCGGCCTCGAACGCCGAGCCCAGCATCCGGTAGCAGTAGCCGGTCAGTTCGGTGCGGTGCGCCTCCAGCCGGTCCGCCAACTCGCCCTGTCCGGCGCGCGGTCCGTCCCCGTGCGCCACGTCCGGTCCGTCGGCGTCCACCGCGGCGGCTCCGTTCGCCGCCACGTCCGCGCCGGCCGGGGGCCGCTGCTCCGCCGACCGCTGCTCCGACGGCCACTGCCTCGCCGACCGTCGCATCGAGGACCGCTCCATCCAGGACCCACCCATCCGCCCGTCGGCCGGCCACCGCCGGCCGCGCCCGACGGTACCGGAGCACCCGGCACCAGTCTGCTCCTCGGTCCGGGGCCCCGCAGCCAGAGGCCCGGACGGCCGCCCGGTCCACGGCCGTCACCGCGAATCCACCGCTGTCCCCGTACCCGCCTATTGACCTTCCATTCATCGACACCCATCCTGCATGAACCCATACAGGCGGCAGGGCGACGACATGAGGCGGCATTCATGGCAGGTGTGGTCGAACAGCGCTCGATCGACGTCGTCCCCGACGACGAACGGCACGGCAGCGCGGTCAGCCAGTTCACGCTCTGGCTGGGCGCCAACCTCCAGATCACCGCGGTCATCACCGGCGCGCTGGCCGTCGTCTTCGGGGCGAACGCCTTCTGGGCGCTGATCGGGCTGCTGCTCGGCAACCTGCTGGGCGGTGCGGTGATGGCGCTGCACTCGGCGCAGGGGCCGCGGCTCGGACTGCCGCAGATGATCACCTCGCGGGCGCAGTTCGGGGTGCGCGGGGCCGTCGTCCCGCTGGCGCTGGTCATCGTGATGTACATCGGGTTCTTCGCCAGCGGCAGCGTGCTGGCCGGGCAGGCGGTCGGCGAGCTGACGCACCTGGGCGAGACGCCCGGGATCGTGCTCTTCGCCGCGGTCACCGCCGTCGCCGCGGCCGTCGGCTACCGCCTCATCCACGCCCTGGGCAAGATCGCCGCCCTGGTCTGCGCGCTGGCGTTCGTCTACCTCGGCATCCGCCTGGTGCACCACGCCGACCTCGGCGCGCTCCTCGCCGACCACCGCTTCGGGCTGCCGGTCTTCCTGCTCGCGGTGTCCCTCTCGGCCTCCTGGCAGCTGGCGTTCGGCCCGTACGTCGCGGACTACTCGCGCTATCTGCCGCGGGACACCTCGGCGCGCGCGACGTTCTGGTGGACGCTGTCCGGCTCGGTGCTCGGCTCGCAGTGGTCGATGAGCTTCGGCGCGCTGGCGGCCGCCGCGGCGCCGGCCGCCTTCGTGGGCCATGAGGTGAGTTACGTCGTCGGCCTGGGCGGCGCGGGGCTGGTCGCCTCGTTCCTCTACTTCGTCATCGCCCTCGGCAAGCTCACCATCAACATCCTCAACACCTATGGCGGCTTCATGTCGCTGGTCACCAGCGTCAGCGGGTTCCGCGGGCAGCGGACCCTCTCGCCGCGCGGCCGCTCCGCGTACATCGCCGGGATCATGGTGGCCGGTACGGCCGTCGCCCTGCTGGGCAAGGACTCCTTCCTGACGTCCTTCAAGGACTTCCTGCTCTTCCTGCTGACCTTCTTCACGCCCTGGTCGGCGATCAACCTCGTCGACTACTACCTGATCTCCAAGGAGCGCTACGACGTCCCCGCGCTCAGCGACCCCGCCGGCCGCTACGGCGCCTGGAACGTCCGGGCACTGACCGTCTACGCCCTCGGCGTACTGGCCCAACTCCCCTTCTTGGTCACCCACTTCTACACCGGTCCGCTGACGGCCCGCCTCGGTGGCGCCGACGTCTCCTGGCTGGTCGGACTCGCGGTACCGGCGGTCCTGTACTGGTGCGCCGCCCGCCGCGACACCGCGCGCCTCGCGCCGCCGGCCGCGCCCGGCGGGCACCGCGAGGAAACCCCCGCCGGATCGGGGGGCTAGCCCTACCGCGCCGCGCCCCGTGGGTCCGTAGCCTCACGGCATGGCAATACACGACCGCGAGCTGCGCAAAGAGCTCGACGCGACCCTCCAGACCCGTAAAGAGCTGGGGCCGGAGTACGAACCGGAACTGGTGGAGTCTTTTCTGGAGAAGCTGGAGGTGGCCGTCGACCGGCGGGTGCGGCGGCAGGTGGCCGAGCAGCAGGTGCAGGTGGCGCGCGGCGCCGGCCCGGCGCGTCAGCGCAGCGGCGGCAACGACTTCTGGCAGCGCTTCGGGATCGCCGCGCTCTCGCTGGTGCTGAACATCCCGCTCTCCGTGATCGCCTCGTCCCACGCGGGGCTGCCGGGCCTGCTGGTGTGCTGGGCCGGCGTGGTGGGTGTCAACGCCGTGCACAGCACGGGTGTGCGCGCGCTGCTGCTCTCGCGCGGCGGGCGCCGCGACGGGGAGTGGGACTGAGTCCCCCGGCGGGAAAGGCTGTTGCGGGGACCGCCGCACCCCGGCCGGGGCCGGGGGCGGGACGACGGCGGTCCCCGCAAGGGACGCGATCCGGGTCAGGGCCGGTCGTCGCATCCGGGTGGCGATGGTGGAGGTCCGGGAGCCGCTCCGGAGGTCCGTATCGCCTGCACAACAATGTGCCTGACGAGTGTTAAGCCCGTGCTGCCAGCACATGACGCATACGTACACCTTGCGGTGGCGGCCCTTTTCCTGACGGCCACTTGACGCCGCGGCGGGTGCCCGGCGCACGGCGGCCGCCCCGTGGGACGGCCGCCGCAGCCGGAGCTACTTGCCGGCCTCGCGGGCCAGGTAGGCCAGCAGGTCCTGCCGGCTCACCACGCCCTTCGGCTTGCCCTCGACGAGGACGATCGCCGCGTCCGCGTTCTCCAGGACCGCCATCAGGTCGGAGACCGACTCGCCCGAGCCGACCTGCGGAAGCGGCGGGCACATGTGCTTCTCCAGCGGGTCGGTGAGGGAGGCGCGCTGGGTGAACAGCGCGTCCAGCAGTTCCCGCTCGACGACCGAGCCGACGACCTCGGCGGCCATCACGTCCGGGTGCCCGGCGCCCGGCTTGACGATCGGCATCTGCGAGACGCCGTACTCGCGCAGGACCTCGATCGCCTCGCCGACGGTCTCCTCCGGGTGCATGTGCACCAGCGAGGGCAGCGCGCCCTCCTTGTGCTCCAGCACGTCGCCGACCCGGGCAGCGGTGCCGCCCTCCTCCAGGAAGCCGTAGTCGGCCATCCACTCGTCGTTGAAGATCTTGGAGAGGTAGCCGCGGCCGCTGTCCGGCAGCAGCACGACGACCACGTCGTCCGGGCCGAGCTCCGCGGCGACCTCCAGCGCGGCCACCACGGCCATCCCGCAGGAGCCGCCGACCAGCAGGCCCTCCTCCTTGGCGAGGCGCCGGGTCATCTGGAAGGCGTCCTTGTCCGAGACCGCCACGATGCCGTCGGCGACCGTACGGTCGTAGGCGGTCGGCCAGAAGTCCTCACCGACGCCCTCGATCAGATACGGACGGCCGGAGCCGCCGCTGTAGACCGAGCCCTCCGGGTCGGCGCCGATGACCTTGACCCGGCCCTCGCTGGCGTCCTTCAGGTAGCGGCCGGTGCCGCTGATCGTGCCGCCGGTGCCGACACCCGCAACGAAGTGGGTGATCCGCCCCTCGGTCTGCTCCCACAGCTCAGGGCCGGTGGTCTCGTAGTGGGAGCGCGGGTTGTTCGGGTTGCTGTACTGGTCGGGCTTCCAGGCACCGGGCGTCTCGCGCACCAGGCGGTCCGAGACGTTGTAGTACGAGTCCGGGTGCTCGGGGTCCACGGCCGTGGGGCAGACCACGACCTCGGCCCCGTAGGCCCGCAGCACATTGATCTTGTCCGTGGACACCTTGTCCGGGCAGACGAAGATGCACTTGTAGCCCTTCTGCTGGGCCACGATCGCCAGGCCGACGCCGGTGTTGCCGGACGTCGGCTCGACGATGGTGCCGCCCGGCTGCAACTCACCCGACTGCTCGGCGGCCTCGATCATCCGCACCGCGATCCGGTCCTTGACCGAACCGCCCGGGTTGAAGTACTCGACCTTGGCCAGGACGGTGGCCTGGATGCCCTTGGTCACGCTGTTGAGCCGCACAAGCGGGGTGTTGCCGACGAGCTCAATCATCGAATCGTAAAACTGCACGGTGGTCTCCGCGGTCGGGGGCACGCTCTCCTGCGCCCGTGCCGCCAGCCTATTGCCCGGGTGGGTTGGCCGGCGGATGCGTTGCGTTCCGTACAGGAACGGGCAACACCCTGTTGTAGGAGTTCTTGACGGTTCAAGAGCGCGTCCGGGCCCCCGGGGCCGTGGCGCGCCCGCGCTGCACGGGGAGGTGCCCGGCCGATGCCGATGACGATGTCCAGGGCGAGAGTGGCCCGCCGGATCGCGACCGCCGCCGCGGTCGGCGGCGGCGGGATCGGCCTGCTCGGCGGCGCCGCCGTCGGGCTGCTGCTGACCGAGGTGCGGCTGGCCCGCCGTACGGTCGGCGGCTCCAGCGACATCCCGCCGTGCGCCGACGGCCGCTACGGCGCCGCCTTCGGCCACCGCACCGACCGCCCCCCGCTGCGCCTCGGCTTCCTCGGCGACTCCACCGCCGCCGGCCAGGGTGTGCACCGCGCCTCCCAGACGCCGGGCGCGCTGCTCGCCTCGGGCCTGGCCGCGGTCGCCGAACTGCCCGTCGACTTCCGCAATGTGGCGCTGCCCGGCGCGCAGTCGGACGACCTGGCGCGCCAGGTGGAGCTGATGCTGGCGGACGGCACCGAGACCCCGGACGTCTGCGTCATCATGATCGGCGCCAACGACGTCACCCACCGGATGCCGCCCGCCCGCTCCGTACGCCATCTGTCCGAGGCGGTGCGCCGGCTGACCGCGGCGGGCTGCAGGGTGGTGGTGGGCACCTGCCCTGATCTGGGCACCATCGAGCCGGTCTACCAGCCGCTGCGCTGGGTGGCCCGGCGGCTGTCGAGGCAGCTCGCGGCCGCCCAGACGATCGGCGTGGTCGAGAGCGGCGGGCGCACCGTCTCGCTGGGCGATCTGCTCGGCCCCGAGTTCGAGGCGCACCCCCGGGAGCTGTTCGGGCCGGACAACTACCACCCGTCGGCGGAGGGCTATGCCACCGCCGCGATGGCGGTGCTGCCGACGCTGTGCGCCGCGCTGGGCCTGTGGCCGGAGGAGGAGCGGCCGGAGCCGGCCCGCGGCGAGGGCATCCTGCCGGTCGAGCAGGCGGCCGCGGAGGCGGCGGCCGAGGCCGGTACGGAGGTCACCGCCTCCCGTGCGCCCTGGGCGCTGCTCAAGCACCGCAGGCGCCGCCAGCTGCCGGAGGCCGAGCCCACGGACCGGTCGTCGGTCACGGGCTGACGGGCTCCGCGCCGGGCGACGGGCGAGGGGCGGCGGGGAGGGGACGTACGGGAATACCCGGCGCATTCGGGAATACCCGGCGCCCTCTCCCCGTTGCCATAAGCGCTCGCTTAGAAAAGAGGCCCGCATCACAGCGCGCACCCCGTGACCTCGGCAGTACGCACAGGTAACTTGCCTCACAGTCCAGCCTTCTGCCCTCTTGGAGCCGTGATGCCCGAAGCCGTGATCGTCTCAGCCGCCCGCTCCCCGATCGGCCGCGCCTTCAAGGGCTCGCTCAAGGATCTGCGCCCGGACGACCTGACCGCGAAGATCATCGAGACCGCCCTGGCCAAGGTCCCCGAGCTGGACCCCACCGACATCGACGACCTGATGCTCGGCTGCGGCCTCCCCGGTGGCGAGCAGGGCCACAACCTCGGCCGCATCGTGGCCGTCCAGATGGGGATGGACCACCTCCCCGGCTGCACGATCACCCGTTACTGTTCCTCCTCGCTCCAGACGACCCGTATGGCGCTGCACGCCATCAAGGCCGGCGAGGGCGACGTCTTCATCTCGGCCGGTGTCGAGATGGTCTCGCGCAGCGTCAAGGGCACCTCCGACGGCCTGCCGGACACCCACAACCCGCTCTTCGCCGACGCCGAGGCCCGCACCGCGGCGCGCGCCGAGCAGGAGGGCGCCGACTGGCACGACCCGCGTGAGGACGGCCTGGTCCCCGACGCGTACATCGCGATGGGCCAGACCGCGGAGAACCTCGCCCGCCTCAAGGGCGTCACCCGCCAGGACATGGACGAGTTCGGCGTACGGTCCCAGAACCTCGCCGAGCAGGCGATCAAGAACGGCTTCTGGGAGCGGGAGATCACCCCGGTCACGCTGCCCGACGGCACGGTCGTCGCCAAGGACGACGGCCCGCGGGCCGGCGTCACCGTCGAGGGCGTCTCCGGCCTCAAGCCGGTGTTCCGCCCCGACGGCCTGGTGACCGCCGGCAACTGCTGCCCGCTGAACGACGGCGCCGCGGCGCTGGTCATCATGTCCGACACCAAGGCGCGCGAGCTGGGCCTGACCCCGCTGGCGCGGATCGTGTCCACCGGCGTCTCGGGCCTCTCCCCCGAGATCATGGGTTACGGCCCGGTGGAGGCCAGCAAGCAGGCCCTCCAGCGCGCTGGCCTGTCGATCTCCGACATCGACCTGGTCGAGATCAACGAGGCCTTCGCCGCCCAGGTGATCCCGTCCTACCGGGACTTGGGCATCGACCTGGACCGGCTGAACGTCAACGGCGGCGCGATCGCCGTCGGCCACCCCTTCGGCATGACCGGTGCCCGCATCACCACCACCCTCATCAACTCCCTGCAGTGGCACGACAAGCAGTTCGGCCTGGAGACGATGTGCGTGGGCGGCGGCCAGGGCATGGCGATGGTCCTTGAGCGGCTGAGCTGAGCTGCAGCGGAGGGTAGGGGCCAGGTGCGAGGAACGAGTGCCTGGCACCTGCCCGCAGCGGAAGCGAAGCTCAGCGCGACCACAAGCACGAGCGGCTGAGCTGAGCTGAGCCGCAGCGGCCAGGGCTGACGGCTCGGCCCCTCTCCCCCGGGGTGTGCGCGGACAGACGGGTCAACTCCCGCCCCGCGCACACCCTTCGCTGCCGTGCGGACACGGGCGGCGACACGGCGTGACCCGTGTCACGCGTTAACAAGATCGCGACCCAATCTCCCCCAGGATTGTGACCAACGCCCCGAGGTGACGGCGTTCTTGCAGGTCAGCATGGGGTCACCCTGGTGTACGAGGCCCAAGACCCCCAGCATTTCGGGACATAGTGCACGGGGAGCGGTCGCCGACCCCCCGCAGCCTGATGTAGGAAGTCGGAGAACATTCTGCTAACGGGAGTCCGCCGGTGGGCCACTGGTCACCGGGGGTCACCCCGTGAGCGAGCGCGTCAAGGGGGGCACTCCGGCCGAGGGCCGGGGGAAGTCCGTGTACCGATGCGCGACCCGCGGCAAGCGGGCCGCCGAGCGAAGTGGGGAGGACGCATGAGCGAGCGCTGCCCGGGGAGCTCTCCGGCCGGAGGCCGGGGGAACGCCCTCGAACAGGGCGCGTCTCGCGCATGCGGGACCGAGCGAAGAGAGGTTGAGGTTTCGGCATGAGCGTCACCACCCTCGTCCTGCTGGTGGCCGCGGCCGTCGGCGTGGCACTGGGCGCCGCCGCCCTGCACACCGCCCGCGCGCTGCGCCGGCAGATCGCCGAGCTGCACGCCGAGCTCGCCGCCGCCCGGCAGGACGCCGTCGCGCGTGCCGAGGCCGCGGTCGCGGACGGCGCGGCCTCCGCGACCGTCCCTGCCGCCCGTACCAGCCCGGCCGCCGAGACCCCGCTCGCGGACATACGCGCCGCCGTCGCCGATGCGCTGGCCGAGGAGCGGGAGCGCGAGCTGGCCGAGGCGCGCGCCTTCTGGGCCGCGCAGGAGGCCAGGGACGCCGCCGACGCCCCGTCCCTGCTGAGCGGCCTGGGCAGCCTGGGCGACGAGAGCCCGCTGGACGCCCGTGCCGACCAGCGCGAGCCGGCCGAGCGGCCGGAGTCCGAGCGGCTCGACACCCATCCGTTCCTGCCCCGCCAGGCGGACTTCGCCGGCCTGGAGCCGCTGCTGGGGCCGGACGCCCTGGAGTCCGTGGAAGCGCTCGAAGCCCTGGACGCGCCCGAGTTGGAGCCCGTCGAGGAGGCCGAGTCGGCCGAGCTGGCCGCCGCCCGGCGGCGCCACCCCTCGCACCCGGACTTCTCACCCCACCCGGTGGTCAGCGATCATGAGCGCACCGTCGCGCGCCTGGAGGAGCTGGCCCAGGACGGCACCCCGCTCGCCGATGTCCGCCCCGGCCCGCTGGGCACCCTGGACGTCTATGTCTTCGCCGACGGCACCACGCTCTGCCTGACCCCCGGGCAGCGCGACGCCGCCGAGCGCGTCGCCGGCGCGCTGCACGCCGGGCGCACCCCGGTGCTGCTGGGCGGCTCCGGCATCTCCGGCGCGTACGCGCTGACCTTCTCCTGGGGCGAGAGCCGCGAGGAGAGCGTCTACATCCTCGCCGACCGCGTCATCGCCTCACTCTGAACTCTGCCCCGCGGGCTGACCCACGGGCTGACCCGCGGGAATACCGCCCCGCCCCACCCCGTTGTGGCCCCGCAGGGGGCGCTCGCGTCCCCTAGATGATTGAGTCCGATGTTTGTGCTGGCCGCGACCATGGCGAAGGGCGTCCGTTGGCCTGAGTGTGACTTCTGGCTTGGACGCCCTTC
>NZ_JBSFYC010000076.1:0-38121 GCF_053595675.1 Streptomyces sp. NPDC002446
GGGGAGCGGGCGCCTTCCGTGTCCGCTCCCCGCCGATTTGCCTGACGCGGGCGGCTCCCGTACCGTATCGCGCTAGACGCGCCTCACTGCGGAGGCGGCTGCTGCTGCCAGCCGGGCGCCAGCCCCTGCTGCTCCGGCTGCGGTGCGTCCGGGGCGGGCTGTTGCTGCTGCCAGTGGGCCGGCGGCTGGCCGGGCTGCTGGGTCCAGCCGCCCTGCTGCGGCGGGTAGCCGGCCGGCGGCTGGGCCTGCTGCGGGTGCTGACCGTGCTGGGGCTGGCCCTGCTGCGGGTGCTGCCCCTGCTGCGGCTGCCCCTGCTGGGCGGCGTACTGCTGCTGCGCGTACGGGTCGCCGCCCATCTGCTGCTGCGGGTACATGCCGTGCGCCTGCTGGGCCCGCGCGAAGTCCTCGGCCACCAGGGCGGAGAGGTTGAAGTACGCCTCGCGGGTCTTGGGCCGCATCATGTCGAGGTCGACCTCGGCACCGGCGGCGAGATGCTCGTCGAAGGGGACGACGACCACACCGCGGCAGCGGGTCTCGAAGTGCGACACGATGTCGTCGATCTTGATCATCTTGCCGGTCTCGCGGACACCGGAGATGACCGTGATACCGCGCTGCACCAGGTCGGCGTAGCCGTGCGCGGACAGCCAGTCCAGGGTGGTGCTGGCGCTGCTCGCACCGTCCACGGACGGGGTGGAGATGATGATCAACTGGTCGGCGAGGTCGAGGACTCCGCGCATCGCGCTGTAGAGCAGACCGGTACCCGAGTCGGTGAGGATGATCGGGTACTGCTTGCCGAGGACGTCGATCGCCCGCCGGTAGTCGTCGTCGTTGAAGGTCGTCGAGACGGCCGGGTCGACGTCGTTGGCGAGGATCTCCAGACCCGACGGGGCCTGCGAGGTGAACCGGCGGATGTCCATGTAGCTGTGCAGATGCGGGATCGACTGCACCAGGTCACGGATGGTCGCACCGGTCTCGCGGCGCACCCGTCGGCCGAGCGTGCCGGCGTCCGGGTTGGCGTCGATCGCCAGGATCTTGTCCTGCCGCTCGGACGCGAGCGTGGAACCGAGCGCGGTGGTCGTGGTGGTCTTGCCGACACCGCCCTTGAGGCTGATCACCGCGATCCGGTAGCAGGACATCACCGGCGTACGGATCAGCTCCAGCTTCCGCTGCCGCTCGGCCTCCTCCTTCTTCGCGCCCAGCTTGAACTTGGACGGCTGCGCGTTGGCGCCCGGCTTGCGCTTCTTGGGCTGGTTGCGCAGCAGCCGGTCGGAGGTCAGCTCGACGGCGGCGCTGTAACCGAGCGGCGCGCCCGGAGCGGCACGCTGCTGCGGCTGCTGCTGACCCGGCTGCGAGTACGACGCGTAGTTCGCCGCGGCGTTCGGGTCGCCGGCCTGCTGGCCGGGGAGCGGCTGGTACTGCTGGGCCTGCTGGGCCTGAGCTGCCTGCTGTGCCTGGGCCGCCTGCTGAGCCTGCTGTGCTTGCGCGGCCTGCTGTGCCTGCGCGGCCTGTTGGGCGGCCGCCTGCTGCTGGTCGTACCCGGGCTGCGCCTGCTGGCCCTGCTGCGGGTAGCCCTGCGCGCCGGTCTGCGGATAGCCGTAAGCGGGCTGCTGGGCGGCCGCGTTGGGGTTCTGCGGCGCCTGCTGCTGGGCCTGCTGCGGGTATCCGTACGCGGGCTGCGGATAGTCGTACCCGCCCTGCTGCTGAGCGGGCGCGCCCTGCTGCTGCGGATAGCCGCCCTGCTGGGGCTGGCCCTGCGGGTATCCGGCCTGCGGCTGGGCCTGCTGGGGCTGGGCCTGCTGCGGGTGCGGCTGCTGCTGGACCGGTGCCTGCGGGTGGCCCTGCTGGGGCTGCTGAGCGGCCTGCGGCTGCTGACCGGCCTGCTGCTGGGCCTGGGCCGTCCGCGGGTCCGCGGGCTGGAACTCCGGCGGCAGCGGCGGCAGTCCGCCCTGACCGGGCACACCCTGCTGCTGACCGTCCGCCGCGGCGCCCCACGGAGCGCCCTGCTGCGGGACCCCCTGCTGAGGCGCCGCCTGCTGGGGAACGCCCTGCTGGGGAGCCGCCTGAGGGGCGGTCTGCTGCGGCGCGCCCTGCTGCGGGACGCCGTGCTGTGCAACACCCTGCTGCGGCGCGCCCTGCGGCTGCTGCTGGCCCGGAGCGGGCTGTACGGGCGGTACGGGCTGTGCGAGCGGCGCCGCGGCCTCCGGGCCCGGCTGGCCGCCGGCAGCGGCCTCAGCGGCCGCTGAGGCGCCCTGGGCGGGGGAGTCGGCCGGTGCGGCTTCCGGCTGCGGTGCCGGTGCGGACTGTGCCGCCTCCGGCTCGGACGCGGTGGCCGCCTCGGGCTCCGCGTCGTCGTCATCGTCGTCGTCCCAGAGCCCGGCCGACGGGTCGACCGTCCCGGAGCGCTGATTGCCGGACTCGGCAGCGCTGTTCGCGGCCGGCGCGGGCTCCGCGGGAGCCTCCGGCACGAGGGCGGGAGCGGGGGCGGCCGGCGGCGCACCGCCCGTCTCCTGCGGCCGCAGCGTCGGGAACCCGGGCGGCGCGGCCTCCGCGGACGGCGGGGCCGTCGGCGCGCCCTGTTGCGGAACCCCGGGCACCGGCGCACCCTGAGCGGGCCCCGTCGGCGACTGGCCCACAGGCGGGCCGGGGGGCTGCACCGCGGCGGGCGGAGTGGTGGGCGAAGGCGCAGGAGGAGCCGCGGGTGAGGCCGCGGCGCTCGTGCCGCCGCCACTGGTGTCGTTGCTCGCGTACCAGGCCGGCGCGGCAAAATCGATCTTGAACTCGCCAGTCAGGTCGAACTCGGACTGGTCGTCGTCAGGATCGCTTCCGTCCGGGCGGAAAGCCTCCTGCTCGTTCACTGTGCCTCCTGGTGTACTGCAACGCACCTGAACGGCAGGACCGGATACAGGCGGATCGTTCGGGTGTAGCGGAAGTCGGAACACACCACCCGGGGTTGCGCCAACACTAACTGTCTCCATCCCCGTGTCGACTGCCGTCGTGCCGTGCTCCTGCGGCTCTCCCACACAGCCTAATCAACAGTCGGCCCATAACGGCAGTCGATGTCATGTCGTCTTCAAGCCCCTTCGGCAGCACGCCTACGGGCGCACCCGAGGATGCGCCCGTGAGTGTGTGCCGGGGCCGGCCGCGTACGCGAGGTGCCGGGCACCCCGCGGGCAACCGGCCCGCAGCGCCGGTCAGTCCATCCGGCGCGGCCCGCCGAGGAGGTTGGTCTCCGCCTCCGTCGGCTGGGTCATGACGAACTGGTGACTGCCGTCGCGCGAGCACCACAGCATCGCGTTGTCGCTGAGCGTCGGCAGCACCGCGCCCACCTGCTCCGGCAGCCGCATGATTCGCGTCACAACCTCCGCCTCCTCGGGCGAAAGCCGCTGCAGACCGACCAGGTCGGCGCGGCCGAGCATCTGCGGCGAGCGCGGACCGAGGAACGGCAGCACGGTCAGCACCGACTGCCAGGGGCTGGGCGCGAGCTGATTGCGCGGCGGCCGCGCACCCATGTCCCGTACGACCAGCACGGGGCTGGAAACCGACGGTCCCTGCGGCGCGATCTGGCGTACGTCGTGGACCGACACGCACTGCTGCCCGCCGCCCGCGCTCTGCGCCATCTGGCCCCAGGCCGGCGGACGCGCCGTCTCGACCGCGACCCGGGCGCCGGTGGCGACCGTACGCAGCGCCAGCACCTGTGCCATCCACATGCTGCCGACCAGCGCGATCTCCAGCGGCTGGGGCCGCACCAGACTCAGCACGGCGGGCTGGTTCTGCGGGTCTATGCCGATGATCACGCCGTCGTCGCCGACCGGCAGGGTCAGCGCGGCGAGCGACTCGGCCGTCAGGACGTGCGGGCTGCGCCGCGGACCGCGCAGACCGTAACCCGGCCTGGCCTTCGGACCGGTCGGGCCCGTCTCCTCCTCATCCGGCCGCGGCTGGTGGGAGAGCCGGCGGCCGCCACCGCCGCCGGCACCGGCCAGCGGGGGGTTGCGCCAGCCGTTGCCACTGGTGTTGACGCGGGGCTGATACGTGGGAGAGGCCATCAGCGGGTACCTCCGAGGGGGAGCGTGGCCAGCAGGCCGGGCAGCTGTTCGCGGTCGAGGCGTACGAGCCCGACCTTCACGGAACCGGAACGGCGCTCCAACTCGCTCTGCGCGGCGGAGAGTTCGTTCTCACTGCGGGTGGAAAGACGGACGTAACCCGAGATGGCGGGGGCGCGGCCGCCGCCGTGCGTGGCGGTCAGCGCGAAGGTGCTGGCCATCGCCCTGGTACTGGTCAGCAGCTGGGTGACGGCCGCCAGCGGCGCGCCGCCCTGGCCCAGTTGGGGCCACCGGCCGATCCAGTACGTGGAGTGCCAGCGGTCGTCGCAGCGCATCGCCCGGGTCGTCTCCTGGGTGCGCCGGGCCGCCCGGCCGTCCCGCCCCATCGCGCCGTTCGCGGCCCGGGGGCTGACGCACACGGCGGTGCCGATCGCGGCCACGACCTCACGCTCGTTGAGCACCCTGGCCCGCACGCTGTGCGCGGTCAGCCGGCTGACGAGCTGGTCGGCGGCGCGCAGCAGCGAACGCTTGGCGCCCTCCATCCCGCCGCCGCGGGCCTCGATGGCCTCCGAGCACAGCTCCGGGTCGAGCTTGAGCGCGATCCACGTCAGCTGGACGGCCGGGGTCTGCGACTGCGCCTGCAGCGGCGCGTACGAGCGGGCCGCGACGGCCTGTTCGGGCAGGTGCGGAGCCGGCGCGGGCTGGGTGTACTGCACGAACTGGACCGACTCGAGGTGGATGTCCTCGATGTCGAGGGCGGTGTGCAGCACCTCCAGCGGCAGCATGTGGCTGCCGCGCTGCGGCCGCAGCGGTTCGTCGCGGGCGTCGACCTGCACGATGGCCGTCAGGAACGTACCGTCGCCGACGAATCCGATGGCGCGCTGGTCCGCCTCCGTCGTGTACTCGTACGTCCGCAGCGCCGGTTCGCACTCGACGACGGGGGCGAGCGCGGGGTCGACGCCCTGTGTGGCGGCGAGTGCGGCGCTGCTGTCCTTGCCGCGGCGCTTCATGGCGCGCACGGTCGTGATCCACTCCGGGAGCGGGATCTTGCGGCGCCGGCCGAGCGCGAAGACGACCAGTACGGCCGCGACCACGACGGCGACGGTCAGCGCGACGGCGTTGATCGTCCAGCCCACCAGCACCAGCGCGGCGGCGAGTTCGACGATGGCCAGCTGCTGGACGCGGACCCCGCCGATCGTTCCGGCTTGCTGGCGCAGCCGCGGTGCCACCGGACCGGCCGGGCGGGCTCCGGAACCCCGGCCGCCATTTCCTCTATTGCCCCGAGCTGTGCCGTTTTGGCCAGCATTTCCCGCGTTATGCGGTGCAGCGGAAGGCTGTTGCTGCTGTTGCCGCCCATTGCGGCGTCGAGCCCTGGTGGCGCTGGACATCCCCCGGCCTGCTCCTCTACTGGTGATGTGGGCCTCTAGGCGTATCGGCCGCCGCTGAGACTGGTGCGTTGGAAGGTGGCACCCGTACCGTACGGGTCGATCGACACACGGCATAGTAGAGGGCGCTACGGCGTGAGTGCCGGGGGCGGTTCGATGTGGATCCAACAGGCGGGGAGAGAAAGCAACAATGGCATCACGTCGGGACGAGCTGAATGCGTATTCGTTCGCTCGAAAGCGCACGAATGCGGCATTTCTGAAGCCGCTGCCGAACGGCTCGATCGAAAGCGCCCCCAGGCCGCTCAAGGCCGTGGTGCCGAGCATCGTGGTGGGTGTCCTGATTCTGGTGGGATTCGGTGCCTGCGGCATTCTCAAGCCGGTTGCTCCGCAGGGGTGGGACGAGGTCGGCAAGAACGTCATCGTCGGGGATGAATCCACCACGCGCTATGTGGTTCTCTCCAACACCGACAAGAACGGCAATAAGCAGAAACTGCTGCACCCCATCCTGAACCTGGCCTCCGCAAAGCTCCTTCTCGACCCCGACAAGTTCAATGTCGTCAAGGTCAAGGAATCCGAGCTGGACGGTAAGCTCCCGCACGGCCCGGCCGTCGGCATCCCGTACGCGCCCGACCGCCTCCCCTCCGCCAAGGACGCGGACACCCCGAAGATCTGGGCGGTCTGCGACCGGCCCGGCAGCGGCCAGAACAGCAAGCCCCAGCAGGCCGTGTTCGTCCTGGGCGGCAAGGACAAGCAGCTCGTCGAGGACAAGGGCAAGCTCGACCTGCACCAGGCGCTCTACGTCGAGGACCCCAAGGGCCAGCGGTGGCTGGTCGACCAGAACGGCATCGCCTTCAAGTTCGACTCCACCGTGAACGGGACCCAGCGGCCGCTGCAGGGCGCGGAGAAGACCGACAGCGACCTGCAGCGCATCATCTTCGGCGACAACGCCGAACCGCAGGTGGTCACGGCGGAGTTCATGGAGACCCTCATCAAGAGCCCGGTCCCGATCGCCATGCCCCGCGTCCCGAACGCCGGCCAGCGGACCACCGCCCTGAGCGTCCCGGAGAAGTTCCGGACGATCGGTACGGTGCTGCAGGCCAACGACAGCCAGCAGAAGTACGTCGTGGTCGCGGACGGCGTCATGAAGGTCTCGAACTTCGTCGGGAAGCTGCTGCTCGAAGGCCACAACGCGCAGGCGGTGAACAAGGACGGCACGGCGCTCAAGCCGGAGAGCGTCTCCACCACCAGCATCGACCCGAAGAAGGACGACGCGGGCCACGCGGAGACCTTCCTGGGCAAGATTCCGGGAACCGACGTGGACATGCCATGGCCCACCGAGGTCGTGTCCGCCGCGAACAACTTCAAGGAGGGCTCCCAGACCGGCGGTCTGACCAGCCCCACGGACAACGGCGTGTCCTGCAGCGTCTACAAGGGGACCAGCACCAAGCTGCCCGGCGACGCCAACAAGCAGCTCGGCTACCCGAACGGTGTGCCGAACATGCAGACCTGGGTGGGCAAGGACTACCCGGCGAAGATCGCCCCGGGCGCCGCTTCGTACGTCACCCCGGGCAGCGGGCTGCTGTACCGGCAGGTCTCCACGCCCTCCGCCACCTCCGGAAGCCTCTTCCTGGTCACCGACACCGGCCTTCGCTACTCCATCCCGGAGAACAACGACGGCGGTGACAAGGCCGGCAAGGCGGACCAGGAACAGGGCAAGTCGCAGCTCCACCTCGGCTACAAGGGAGCGCACCCGCCGCTGATCCTGAAGACCTGGTCCGAGCTGCTCTCCGCGGGCCCGTCTCTGGACGTCAACAGCGCCAAAAAGCCGCAGGCGTCGTGATTGGCCGAGGCCGCGCCGAAATCCGTATCACGGGTTTCGGCGCGGCCTCTTGCCGTAAGGCGGCCGCCGATCTCGCTGTGATCTTCTCGGCATCGCGACTTTTGGCATCTGACCGTTAGCGCCACATCTGCCCGAATTCACCGAACGGCGTTTCTTTGGCGGGGAGTTGACAATGTTGTGATCCCGTCACAAGACGCCGCCCCCCTGTTGGGGGGAGGGGTGTGGAGTGGTTAAAGTGGTCGAAGGCGTCAGCAGGAGATGCCGACCACGCAAGCCGGCTAGCCGGTGCGGCGCGGAAAACGTACGAGTCTCATGGGGGACGTTGACTATGGCTGGTCAGCAGTACACAACCACCGAGGAGGAGATGGTCGCGTTCAGCGGCAAGATCTCCTCGGTCAACCAGTCGATCCAGGGCGAGATCTCGCGCCTGAACACGGTCGTCGACACCATCACGTCTGGGTGGAAGGGTGCTGCGGCCTCCTCGTACAACCAGCTCCAGTCGCAGGTGAACGAGGACGCCAACCGTCTCAACCAGCTTCTGGCTGAGATCAAGGAAGCGATCGACGAGACCACGAAGAACTACTCGGCCTCCGAAGAGGAGCAGGCCCAGTCGATCACGCACATCTCCGCCTCGGCTTCCCCGTTCGGATGATGGGGCCGCGCCGCTGACCGCGGCGCACGGCCCAGTCGCAGCAAGGGCCAGCCGGACTATTCCGCCGGCCCGCTGCGGCATGAATCGACCAGGCATTTTCAACTCCTGAGGAGACACCATGTCAGGCCAGATCCTCGTTAATTTCGCGACGATCTCGCAGGCTAGTTCCGACGTGCGCGGTACGGCCAACAACATCCGCCAGCAGCTCGACGACCTCGAGGCGGGCGTCAAGAAGATTGCCGCCAGCTGGGAAGGTGCGGCGCAGGAGGGCTACCAGGCCCGCCAGCGCGAGTGGGACCAGCGCGCCGCCTCCCTGCACTCGACGCTTGAGGCCATCGCCAAGGCGCTGGACCAGGCCGCGCAGAACTACCAGGCCACCGAGCACAAGAACTCGGGCATCTGGGGAGCCTGACCTCGCGTTAGCGCAGGTACGGATGGCGATCGGCTGAGCAGCCCCGACGGCTCGCACAGTGGTCAATGAGGGCGAGCGCGCTGCACCAGTGCGCTCGCCCTTCTGCCGTCCACCACCGCCCCCCAATCCTGCTCCACATCCCCTTCCCCTTCCTCTTCTCCGCCGTCTCCCTACCTCCTCGCCCCTAACTCCTCGCCCTCACCCTCGCCCCGCCTATCCGCCACACATGGAGAGCAGACAACCCGTGGGATCTCGCGCCATTGGTCATCGAACCGGGCACCGTCGCCGAACGGCGGGCGCACTGGTTACGGCGGCGTGCATTGTCGGCCTGTCGACCGTCACCGCCGCGCCGGCGGTCGCGGACGAGAACGTGCCGCTCAACAGCGGTGAATGCAAGTTCGGCACCGACAACATCAAAGAGACCCCTTGGTCGCTGCAGCGGCTCCTGACCAATCAGCTGTGGGCCCACGGCAAGGGCAAAGGCATCCGCGTCGGCGTTATCGACACGGGTATCGACGCGGGCAACAAACAGCTCCAAGGCGCGATCGGCAGCGGCGGGATAACCCTCGTCAAGGGCAAGCCGACCGACGACAAGGTCGGCCACGGCACCAAGGTGGCAGGCATTATCGCGGCCCGGGAAATTCCCGGTTCCGGTTTCTACGGGCTCGCACCCGAGGCAAAGGTCATTCCGTACCAGCAGACCTCGGAAGAGAAGGCGGGCACGGCCGACAGCCTCGCCAAGGCCATCAGGAAAGCCGTCGACGAGCACGTCGACATCATCAACATCTCCCAGGGAACAGGCGCCAACCGAGCCCTGCTGCCCACCCTCGAGCAAGCGGTCAGCTACGCCGAGAAGAACAAGGTCCTCATCGTCGCCTCCGCCGGCAACGGCGGCGCCGACGGCGGTGAGAAGAGCATGTACCCCGCCGCGTACTCGGACGACTACTCCAACGTGCTGGCGGTGGCCGCCTCGGACCGCAACAACGAGCGCGCGCCCTTCTCCCAGTCCGGGGAGTTCGTCCAGATCGCCGCACCGGGCGTGGACATGGTCTCCACGGTCCCCGACGGCGGCAACTGCGTCGACCAGGGCACCAGCTTCGCCGCTCCCTACGTGACGGGAGCCGCGGTCCTCCTCAAGGCGAAGCACAAGGACTGGACCCCGCAGCAGCTCATCTGGCACCTCGAGCAGACCGCCGAGCGCGTGCACCGGGACCGGAACGACTTCATCGGCTGGGGCGTTGTCGACCCGGTGGCGGCCCTCAACGACGACACCAAGCCCACCGCCCCACCCAAGCCGGACAAGCCCTCCGAAGTGGCTGACGGCTCCAACATCCATCCCGCAGCCGTCACCATCGGCGAAAGCGCCGAGGACCGACGCGCCCGCATTTCCATCTACATTGTCGGCGGCGGACTTCTCGCCGTCGGCACGGTAGTTGGCTCCGCCATCGCCATCCGCGACTGGCGTCGAAAGACTGGTTTGAGAACACACGGGGAGGCCTAATCATGGCTCAGGGGCAGTACGGCGTTGACCTGGACGCCTTGGACCAGGTGATCAAGGAGCTCAACCATGTCCTGAAGGAGATGGGCGACTCGAAGAGCACGGCCAAGAACAGCACTTATCTGGCGAAAGGCACCCTGGGGAAGGGCTTCAAGGAAGAGGCCCAGCTGTACCAGGCGCACGACGCCATGAAGGGTGACATCGAGCGGCTGATCGACATGGTCGAGGGCCTGGTCGACCGGTTCGGGAAGAAGTCGTCCAAGGTCAGGGGCGCGTACCAAGACGCCGAGGCGGACAACACCGTCGGCATGAAGTGACGTCAGCGGGCGGATGTAGTGACAGAAAGAGCATGTTCGATGACGGAGTGGGGGACAGCAGATGGCATCGAATGACGGTGAGTTCAAGCCCGCAGAGGTTGAGGTACCGAAGAGGCCTGAGCCGGCGCCCAAAGGATCGGGTGCTGCCGCGGAAGACAGCTACGAGGTTGGCCAGAGTCGCCCTCAGTTCACCAATCTGCGGCTGAACCAGGTCAAGGCGCTGGTCGAAGGCGCCGACCCGGGCGAAGTCGGCAACGTGGCCGAGGGCTGGAAAAAGGTCCGCGTTCTGCTCGTCGGCGATGACTGGAACAGCGGCATCAAGAAGAAGTTCGACGATGCGGTGACGAAGGTCCTGCAGTCCTGGCACGGCCAGTCCGCCGACCAGTTCGCGGCTTCAGCGCAGAAGATCAGCAACAACTTCGCGAAGCTTGCGGCCTACCCGCACAACACCGGCTACGTCCTTGAGCAGATCAGCGATCGGCTCAAGGAAGTCAAGAAGGCCGTCGAGGCCGTCGAGGAGCCGAGCTGGCTGGAGCGCAAGGCAGACCGGCTGAATGACCTTGCGCACTCCGACACGGGCAAGGCCGGAGCAATCGGTTCAATCGTCCCGGGCGGGGGCTTGATCGCCGGCGGGGCGGCCAAGCTGCTGGGCGCCGGAGACGGCCGGGACGACTCGCAGCTGAACGCTGACCTCGCGAACCCGAAGAACGCCATCTTCGACGCCATGAACAAGAATCGCGGAAACCTGTCGATCGACAGAGAGCGCGAGCTTGAGGCTGCTCATTACATGGAGCAGTTGGCGACGACTTATCGGTCGGGGGTCAAGGCTATTGGGAAGCCGCCGATCGGCGGTGGCCGCGTGGGGGACGACGTACCGGAACACGACCCCAGTGGTAGTCAGATTCCGCCGATTGCCCCTTATGGTCCGGCTCCTTCCGGCCCTAAGGGCGGCACTTCGATGCCGAAAATGCCGGGTGTGAAGGGCCCTGGGTACACAACGCCCCCGGCAATGGAAGCGCCGCGCCCGAACGGCATTGACGGCGGGATCGGCAGCATCCCCAAGGCTCCCGCACCTCACGTTGGAACCGGACTTGATGGCCTCTCAGGGGGCACCGGTCTGGGCACCGGCGGCATTGGCGGTGGCGGCGGCGGTATCGGCGGTGGCGTAGGCACCGGCGGCCTGGGCGCAGGCTCCGGCGGTCCCCATGGTGGCTCTGGCTCGGGTATCGGCACTCCCGGCATGCCGGGCATGGTCGGTGGCGCTGGTGGCGCCGGTGGTGCTCGAGCCGGCGGTGCCGGTGGTGGAGCGGGTGCCCGCGGTAGCCGTACCGGCATGCCGGGCATGGCTGGTGCCGCTGGAGCCGGAGCCAAGGGTGGCGCCAAGGGCGCCGGCGCGGGCAAGGGCGGCGCGCTTGCTCGCCAGAAGGGCGGCATCATCGGCGGCAAGGCGGGTAAGGCCGGGGGCGGTACGCAAGGCGGCTCGGGCCTCCACCGCAGCCGAGGTGGCACGCAGCAGGGCGGCACAGGTGGTCGCCGCCCGGCTGGAATGATGGGTGCCCCTGGCGCTCACGGCGGCAAGGGCAAGGACAAGGGCAACGAGAACGGACAGCGTCCGGACTACCTGGTAGAGGATGAGGAGACCTGGACGCCGCAGCGTAATGTGGCGCCGAAGGTCATCGAGTAGGACCCTGTCGGTCGCGATCCGACACACGGCGGAATCGAAGTGGGGCCCGCAGTCCTCGGGCTGCGGGCCCCACCGTGCTAGGGAGAGGTGTAAAGGCATGAGCTTCACGCGGACGCTGCGTGCGGTGGGCAGCGCGGTGGTGGCGGGAGCACTGCTCTTCGGCTCCGCTCCGGCTGCTTCTGCGGACCAGATCAGAGATGATCAATGGCCGCTGAAGGCATTTGACGCCGAAAGCGTGTGGAAGGTTTCGACAGGTAAGGGTGTCACGGTCGCAGTCATCGATGATCCTGTGAACAGTGATCACCCTGACCTGAAAGGAAATGTCCTACCAGGTAAGGACATTGCGCAGGGTGGTCCCGCTAACCGAGAAAGCGTGAACAATCACGGCACGTCGATGGCATCCATCATTGCTGGCCATGGACATGGTGCTGGTAATTCGCAAGGTGTTAAGGGTCTGGCCCCGGGGGCTAAGATCTTGCCAGTTGCTATTCCTGGCGAAGATGACGTGCCGGATCCGAACGCTGGGGACAGCCTGGCCGAGGCACTGAGGTACGCTGTCGATCACGGCGCGTCGGTGATCAACTTGTCGGTCACCTTCCCTTTTCTCACAGAGGAACAAAAGCAGGCGCTCTCCTATGCGATGAAGAAGGATGTCTTCATCGCTGCTGGCACAGGAAACGACGGATCTGAGCGACTTAACAAGCTGGCGGCCTACCCTGGGGTAGTCGGCGTTGGTGCAGTGGACAAGACCGGTAAAGTGTGGGAAAGGTCGAATTACGGCCAGGAAACCATGGTATCCGCACCTGGGACGCTCATTCGGGCTGCAGGGGCAAATAAGCCGTACGTGCTCTCAAATGGCACCTCCGACGCCACGGCTTACGTCTCCGGTGCCGCCGCGCTTCTCCGTTCCAAGTACCCCGACCTCACCGCCGGTCAGATTGCCAACCGCCTCGTGAAGACGGCTGGTCTCCCGGCAGGCAAGGAGGGGACGAATCTCCCGGACCCGCACTACGGTTACGGCTTCATCAAGCCGTACAGCGCGCTGACCAAGGACATTCCGGCTGGTCCGAAGAACGGTCCGCTGAAGACGCCCGAGACGGAGCCGTCCGCGGCCACTGGTGGAGCGACCGCTCCCGGTGCGTCGGGCACTGGTGGCGACCAGGCGAGCGACCAGAAGGAAAGCGGTCTTGGCGCCGGCGTCATTGTGGGAATTGCGGTTGGTGTTCTCGTAGTTGTCGGAATCATTGCTCTTGTCGTGGTACGTCAGCGGAAGAACGACCGTAACGGCCCGCCGCCCGGCGGTGGGTTCGGTGGACCTGGTGGCCCTGGGCTTCCGCCGCAGCCGGGTGGTCCGTACCAGCAGCAAGGCGCCTACCAGCAGCCGGGGCCGTATCAGCAGCAGCCCGGCGGTCCGGGGGCGTACCCGCCGGCGCCGCCGACCCAGCCTCCGGGGCAGTAGTGAGGGCTTCGTGGTCGGCAGGATGAGACACGCTCGGTGAGTAGGTGTGGGGTCGCGGTCATGGACTGCGACCCCACATTTAGTTTGACGAGGTCGAGCATTCGCCTGTCGGGGTGCAGCGAGTGCCGCCCACGTAATCGCTAGTCCAGAACAGTGAAATGGGCCCACAGGAGAGAAGCCTGGGGCCCATTTTGGTGTGACGCAGGAATGAATCCTTGGCTCAGCCGAAGACCGCGCGTACCTCGTCGGTGGCGCCCTGGTTGCGGGTGGCGGCGCCGCCGGTGCGGCGGTCTACGTGGCGTTGGGCTGCGTCGAGGCCGCGGTTGGTGAGGTCCTGTTTGGCGTGGTCGACGTAGGTGTTGGGGTCGGCCAGGCTGGTGACGCCGTCGACGTACTCCTGGGCGCCTTCCTTGATGCCGTCGACGTATTCGCCGGCTTTTTCCTTGCCGATGTCGGCGGTTTCGCCCCAGTCGATTCCGTCGCGGGCGCCGAAGTGGCTTTCGATGCCCTGTTGTGCCACGTTCTGGCCCATCTCCGTGGCGGCCTCCTGGGCCTTTGCCTTGCCCTCTTCGATGATCTTTTCGCGGGCGATTTCCTTGGCCTGGTCGACGACCTTGTCCTTGACAGTTTCCTTGACCGTCGTCTTGATGTAGTCCGCCGCCAGTTTGCGGGCTTCCTTGGAAACAGCCTTCTTCGCGAGATTCTTGATGGCGTCCATGGTGGCGTGTTCCATGGCCTTGGTGGCCGCCTCCATGACCTCGCGTTTGATCTTGTCGAGGATCTCGCGGACGATCACGCGGGTGGCCTGCGTCGCGCCGGCGGCGCCGAGTTCGGACAGGCCCAGGGTGAACGGCGCGGCGGCCTGCGCGGCGATGATTTCGGCGGCCAGGATGACGAGCTGGACGATGACCGCGATCTTGCCAGCGAGAACGGCGAGGGCGGCGGCGTCGAAGGCGACCGCGATGATCTCCGCCGCCGCGGCGGCGTCGCGGAGGTAATGGTCCCCGCTGTTCCCGCCGCCGGAGAACGAACCCCACTCGTTCGCAAAGCCCTCGATTGCTTCGCCGGAGTTGGCGGAGACGATTTCATTGGCTGCCGAAGAGCCCGAGGAGGAGGCCTGGTTGACCGATTCGGCGAAGTTGCGCCAGACCTGGGCGCATTCATGGAGCTTGTCCTCGTCGGCGTCCGGCCAGTTGTAGCCGAGCAGGTCCAGGACCCAGGCTACTTCGCTTGGCAGCGTCAATGACACAGTGATCGTCCCCCGTGCAGTTGTGGCCGATTGCGGTGTGGAGTGGAGAGAGCGGGAAAGCCGGAATCAGGCGCGGTGCGCGGCCGGGATTCAGATGGCCGGGCGGCCGACCGCGCTGATGGTGTGGATGCCCTGCTCGTCGGATTCCGCGTAGGTGTCGGCCATGTGCTGGAGCTTTTCGCCGATGCCTTCCAGGCGCTCGCCCAGGGAGTCCATCGAGGTGAACATGCCGTCCCTGATGGGCGTGTAGACCGTTTCGAAGACGGCGCCGAAGTCGCAGTTCTCCCAGGGGCTGCCGAGGCCTTCGAGGTCGTCCTGCAGCTTCTTGGAGGCCTTGGAGAAATCGCTGCCGATGTGCACGAAGGTGTTGCCCTGTGTGCGCAGCACATCCGGATCGACGTCAAATGCCTTGCCTGCCACCATGGCCCCCGATTTCGGCGTGTCCCGCGCTGACTCTTGGCGCGACCCTAATGCTCCCACATTAGGTGATCGGAATGAGGGCATGTCAAGGCGAGGAGTGTGGAGGGAGCGTGGGTATCTCGGCACATCAATTGTGCTGAGATTCTGGGGAATTGACCCGCCTGTGGCTTTGGGGGCATTGGTGAATCTTGTGGGCGGGTGGCAGGTGACGGGTGGATGATGGCCGACCCTGACCGCTTGATTAAAGTGCAGGTTAAGTATTGGTGCTTTGTTGGTCAATCATGAGCGATGGCTGATCTGGTGGCGGATGCGCGGGGGCGCGGGTCCGCTGGGTGTGCGGATTTCCGGGTGTGTGGATTTCCGGGTGGTGGCGCTCGGACGTGTAGGGGTGCGGGGGCCGGCGGGACCGGGGCACGTAGACGATCACCGTCCCGTAGCATTTCCGCTCATGGACGCACCCGGCAATGAAGAGCCCCTCCCCGAGAGTCGTGTGGGGCTGACGCCTCGTCAGGCGAGGCGAATACGCATCGTCCTGGCCTCAGTGCTGATGGCTGCGATGGCGGCGGTGCTCGTGGTGCGTCTGGCGTCGCGTACGTCCGTACTGGTGGTCGGGGTGTACGGGGCCGCCCTGGTGCTCTGCGGTGTGGTGATCGAGCTCAGCCGGAACGGGCGTACCCGGCTCGGGACGTGGCTGCTGGGCATCGGGCTGGCGGCCGCGCTGGCCGCGGACTGGCTGCTGCTGCCCTGACGCGGCAGAGGGGAACGCGGCAGAGGGGAACGCGGCAGAGGAGAAGGTGGCAGAGGGGAAGGCTGCAGACGGGAAGGCGGCGGACGGTCGCACACAGCCTGCCCCCCGCAGTGCCAGCAAGAGGCCGGCCGCCCAGAGCATCCATACGCCCCGAGCGGCCGTAGCGCGTCTTCGCACCCCAGAGGCCGGATGTCAGAACAACCCGTGCCACATCTGCTCGATCACCAGTGACCACCAGTTGCCGGTGTCGTCCAGTGCCCAGGAGTCGATCGCGGCGATCTGCTCCTGGAAGGCGGCGACCGCGGTGCCCGCCGTCTGCGGGTCCGTTCCCTGCATCTGCCGGCGCGTGGTCACCAGCAGGGCGAGCGAGCGCAGGTATGCGGAGAGGGAGCGGTTGACGAACCGGCCGCCGCCCGACGACGGCTGGACGGCCCAGAGGGTGCCGACCATGTTCTGCTTCTCTGCCGGGGCGGTGCACTGGACGGCGATCGTGTAGAGGCCGTCGGTGCCGACGCGGACGTAGCCGGCGAGCGTGGCCAGGTTCTGCTCCGGGGCCTCGGTGCCGATCTCGCGCAGATGCGTCGCCACGTCCGTGAACATCCCACCGGGCGGCGGGGTGTCGGGCCGGTCCGCGGTGAAGAAGTACGGCACCGCGGCCGGCAGCCCGGCCCAGATCAGCGTGCCCTTGGTGGCCTCGGGCAGCTGCGTCGGGACGAGGTCGTCGGCGTCCGGGCGGTGTACGCCCTCGGCGCCGAAGACCTCCACGAGGTGCTTGCCGAGCGGTACATCGCGCATCTGCGGCGCGGGCTCGACGCGCTCCGGCACGGGCAGCCGGTGCGGTCGCGGCGGCGCCTGCCGGCCCGCGATCTGGTGCATCATCTCCACGTGCCGCAGCAGCCCGGCGATGCCCTCGGCGCGCTCCTCGGGGCGCATGCCGTAGCCCTCGGTGCACGAGAAGCCGGCGTTCGGGAACGTACGGAGGATGAAGTCGCCCGGATAGCCGCCGGGCAGCAGCGCCGGCCGCAGGTCGGTGTGGACCGCGCGGACGTCCGCGGGGTTCACGCCCAGCCGCCGCAGCTCGTCGTAGAGCTGGAACTCGACGGGCGGCTGCCCGGGAGCCGAGACCTTGACGAGGCTGGTCTCCTCGCCGGTCGCCGGGTCGTCGTAGGTCGCGACGGCGGTGTTGCCGGGGCCGGTGACCGGTGGCGCGGCCGCAGCCGCGCCCGCGCCGCTGCCGCCGTGCTTGTGCTGGTACATCCGTATGACCTCTTCGACGGGTACGGACGGCCAGACCGTCAGCTCGCCCGAGGCCCGGTCGACGACACCGCATGCGGTGCCGATCTCGGCGGGCGGGCGCCGCTGCCCGGTCTGCGGGTCGACCTCCGGGGGCGGCGGTACGGCCCACACCACCCAGCCGAGGTCGAACTCCTGCATGGCCACCTCCCGCGGCGGGCCCTGATGCCCCTCCGGGTTGAGCCAGCGGGCGGCGGTGGCGTGTGCCTGCGCCTGGGTGATCACGAGGGGTCTCCTTCGAGGGCGCGGGGAGCGTCGCCGTCAGCGGTGCCGGGGCGCTGGCGCGGCACAGCGGGGGCGGCGGGGACGGGCGCCAGGATCTGGCGGGCGGTCACACCGCGCTCGGTGGCGACGACGAGCACGCCGTCCGGGGAGAGGTCGGCGCCGGTGAGGGGGGAGTCCGACAGCAGCGCGGCCACCACCTCCTGGCTCGCGCGGGCCCGGACCCGCAGGTAGTCGGCGCCCCGGCGCAGGCCGAAGGGCGCCGCCGCCCGGGTCTCCTCCGAGGGCTGCACCACCCGCGCGGGGTCGGCGTCGAGGTACTCCCCCGTGCGCAGGTCGAGCAGGAGGAGGGCCTGGCCGCCTTGCGCGGACGGCCCGTCGGCGGGGGCCGTGGCGCCGTTCCCGGGCGCGGCGACGTCCCCGGAGGCGGCGGGCAGCGTACGGGAGCCGGGGGTGCCCTCGGGGACGGTGAGGGAGATGACGGGGCGGGGGGCGGTGGCATCGCCGGCAGCCGGGGAGCCGCCCTCGGCCGTGTCCGCCGTCGCCCCGGTCTCCCCGTCCGCGGGCAGCGAGCCGGTCGTCACCGCGCGGACACCGGTCAGCGGCACGCTCCACAGCGTCCGCCACGGCAGCGTGAAGCCGCGCGCGTGCAGGGCCTCCGCGTACGGCGCCAGCCCGTCCTCGACGAACGCGGACTCCAGGAACGCCGCCCGCATCCCGGCCGGCGCCTGGGACCGGGTGAGCAGGGGCGCGGTGCGCAGATACGTACGGGCCGGGGCGCCGAGCTGTTCGCTCGGTACGGCCTCGACGGCGGCCCGCAGCGTCACCGGGTCGGCGTGTGCGAACAGGCCCGGGTCGGTGAGCAGCTGGGGGAGCAGCCCGGCTTCGAGGGTGTGCGCCGCGAGGTGGTCGCGGACGTACGGGTCGGCCTGCGACCAGTCCTGCTGGGGCACCGCTTCCAGCAGCATCATGGCGTTCTTGGTCTGGGCGTCCCGGACGTCCGGCAGCCCGGAGCGGATCTCGGCGGCGAGCGCGGGGTGCATCAGGCGCAGCAGCGTGCGGCCCGTACGGCCCGTACGGCCGTCGGCGGGGCCGGCGCCCGAGGCGCCCCCGTCAGCCCCGTCGGTCCCGTCTGCATCCGCGTCCCTGTCGGTCCCGTCCGCATCCGCGCCCCTGTCGGTCCCGTCGGCATCCGGGTCCCCGCCGTCCGCGGACTCCTCGGCCGACTGGACGAACGGTGCCGCCAGCGGCATGCCGTCCGCGATGTCCTGGCTCATGTCCCGTCCGGCGAGGGCGCTCGCCAGCGGCGCCAGGAGCCCCAGGGGCAGCCCCTCGCCCTCGGCGAACGCGAGCGGCGCCAGCATCAGCCGCAGCGTCCGCGGATCGGCGCCCAGCCGGCGGGCGTGCAGATCGAGCGCCTCGCCGACGCTGCCGGGCAGCAGGGAGGCGTCCGCCGGGTCGAAGCCGTCGGGCTGCAGGAGCAGCGACTGCACGGCGAGCTGGAGGGTCAGGCGGTTGCCGCCCGCGCGCTCGGCCATCGCGGCGGCGAGCGCCCGGCGGGCCGACGGATCGGTGGTGTACGGGAGTTGCGGCGCCCCCCTCCCGGGGTCGAGCGCGGTCTCGGCGTGCAGGACCAGGCCCTGGGGGTCGGCCCACTCGGGGGCGTCCAGATCGATGATCTGCGCCTGGCCGCCCGGCAGCGTGCCGGCCAGCTCCGCGGCCAGTTCGCGCGGTACGTCGGCGAGCAGCTGAACCGTTTCGGTCGCGGCGAGCGGTATGAGGACGTCCCGTACGAGGCGGGCCGGCTCGTCCGCGGCGCGTACCGGACCGGCCTGGTCCACGTCCGGCACCACGATGGTCACGGGCTCTTCACGGCCGGCGAGTTCGGCGAAGACGTCCTCGCCGCCACCGGCGCTCAGCCCGAAGTGATCGGCGAGCAGCCACAGGACCTGGGCGGCGGTGCGGCCCGCGGGGCTCGGCACGGCGGGCGCCGGAAGGTCCGGGGGCACCGTGGCCGGCTCCAGGTCGTCCAGCGGAAGCCGCTTGCGGTAGTCGGGATCGCACATCATCAGGAAGCCGGTGATCAGGCGCGAACGCCCGCTTCCCGGGCTTCCGGTGAGCACGACGACCCGCGGCGCACCGGGCCACCGCATGCGCCACGCCGCGAGTGAGCGCAGCGCGGCGGCGCGACCGCCGACGTACGGATGCGGTGCGTAGCCGGCCGCTCGGGCGTTTCCTCCGTCTGAGGCGCTCATGGCTTCCTCGTCCCCCATCAATCCCGCCCTCCACGTGCGCGGATTCCTGCGTGTACCGCCTCGATCCTATGATCCGGGGCGAGTGCGCGGGACGGCGCGGGGCCGCTGTTCCGGAACGGGAACACGCAGGCCGGGACGGGCGTGCGGGCGCCTTTCGCCGGTGGCACGTGGAGCGGGCGTGCGGGCGGTTGTCCCTGGGGCCCGTTCCCGGCCCGCTGTGGAGAAAAGGAGATGTCCGGGTGAGGAAAGGAAGCAGATACGCCCGAATTCTCCGCAGGGCGATCTGCTTTCTTCCGCAGAGACCGTATCGGCGGTAAGAGACCGTATCGGCCGTATCGGCGTGACGAACGCATTCCTGCGCTATGAACGCATTCCTGCGCTATGAACGCTTTGCACCGGCTTCCGGGATCAGCTCCGGTGTCCGCGCCCGCCGCGCCGCGAGGACGTGACGATGTTGAGCGAGGGGCCGTCGCGCTCGGCGCGCTCCTGGTCTTCCTTCGCTTCCTGCTCCTTCTGCCAGGCGGCGTACTTCGCGCGCGACTCCTCGCGCTCGGCCATGGTCTGGTTCTCCGCGGCCCGCCGGATCTCGGTCATCCGGTCACCGATGGCGTCCATGTAGCCCGGAGTCTGGATGGCGTCCTTCATGCCCATACGGCCCGAGAGCACCTCCTGCGCCATCTCCTGGAGCTTGCCGCCGACATTGGGGTTGTCCGCCAGGACCTTCAGCGCCTTGTGCAGGCGGTGCGCCTGCTCCGGGTCCTGGGCGACGTCCATCAGGTCCTCGTCCTGGATCTGCCGCTCGTTGCTCATCCCTGCCCCCTTGAATGTCGTGGCACAGCAACCGCGTGTGCTGCACCGGCGTCCCGAGTCTAATGACGGGTGTGAACGGGTCGTCAAGGCGGGGGTTGTCGGTATTGCCGCAAATTGCTCGGTATGCATTCCGCGCTCCGCCCGCCGGCAGCTCGGCAGCGGGCTTCGGCCCTATTGCGGGTGTGCTAGACCTGAGGCGATGTTGGCAGGGCAGCTGCCATTCAATTCGGGGAGAAATGATGTCCGACGAAGTCCGGCTCAGTACGGAGGAGTTGCACAAGCTGGGTGCGACCTTCGAGATACGCGCGGAAGAACTGAGCCGGCAGCTGGCCGCATTCAGACGGCGGGCGGACGCCGAGGCGCTGCGGGACGGCTTCGGCAGCGAGGAGGCGGCCCGCCCCTACCGCGAGCTGTACGAGCAGGCCGAGCACGCCCTCGCCCAGCTGCAGCAGCGGCTCGCCGAGGTCGGCAGCGGCATCAAGGAGACCGTCGCGAACACGCAGGCGGCCGAGGACGAGCTGGTCGAGATGATGCGGAGCGTCAAGTGAACGAGCGACGCAACCCCGACGCGCTGCACGAAGCGGCGGCCGGCTGGCGGGAGATGGGCAAGCACCTCGACGGCATGGTCCGCGATCTGGACCGGCACGTGGGCACCGCCGCCGCGGCCAACTGGCACGGACCGGCGGGCGAGGCGTTCGCCGCGGAGTGGCACCGTCTCAAGCGGTCCGTCGACGATTCGCTGCCCGCCTTCGAGCTGGCCGCGGCGGACCTGGAGACCGCCGCCGCGCAGCCCGACGACAAGGGCGGTGAGGAGCACGGCGCGCCGCCGGTGGACCGCTCCGCGAACGGTTCGCAGTCCTCCTCCGGCCGCGATGCCGCCTATGGCTTCATGGCGCTCGGACAGCTCGCCAACGGCCTCGGCGGCGCGTTCGGCAAGCGCGGCGGGGGCGGCCAGCGCAGCTCGGTCCCGCCCGTACGGCACCAGTGGGAGACCTCCACTGCCGTGCACGGGCCCGACCCGTTCGGACCGGCCAAGGACGGCGAGGCGAAGACGCGCGGCGGCGAGGGCATCGCCAAGGGCGTACGGACCCGGCCGGCCGGCCCGGAGCCGGCGCCGGGCGACGAGCGGGACCCGAAGGCCGAGCCGGCCAAGGAGAAGCCCGCGAAGGAGAAGCCGGCCCAGGCCACGCCGGTTACGGGCACGGTGGCACCGGCCGAGCCGGAGAAGCAGGGCACCGCGCCCGACACCGGTCGGCACGGCGCCTTCGGCTGACCCGGCGAAGACTCCGCGCCGACGCACCGGCACCGGCACGAAACGGCGGTGGGGCGCCCCTCCGAAGAGGGACGCCCCACCGCCGTTGTGCGTGCGGCCGGATCTAGCCGTGGGCCGGCAGCCAGCCCGTCTGGACCAGCTGTGCACCACGCTTGCGCGTGATGAACATGCCACGTCCAGGCGTCAGGCTCTGGCCCTTGATGTTGCCCATCAGCGGACCCTCGGCCGGGTCGGCCGACAGGATCAGACCCTGCGCACCGAGCTCCTTGGTGCGCTGCATGACCGGCTCGAACGACGACCGTCCGGCACCCGAGGAGCTGCGCGCGATGATCAGGCGCAGACCCAGGTCACGGGCGAACGGCAGGTACTCCAGCAGCGGCTGCAGCGGGTTGCCGCTGCTCGTCGCCACCAGGTCGTAGTCGTCCACGATCACGAACGCGTCCGGCAGGTCGTACCAGCTGCGGTTGCGCAGCTGCTCCGGCGTGACGTCCGGTCCGGGCATCCGGCGGCCCAGCGAACCGGCCAGCCCGCTGATGACCTCCTGCAGCTGCGGACCCGCGGCGCAGTACTTGTACATGTGGCTCTCGGGGATCTCCCCGAGCAGCGCACGGCGGTAGTCGGAGACCACCATCAGCGCCTTGTCGGACGGGTACCGCTCGGCGATCTGCTTGGCCAGCAGACGCAGCAGCGACGACTTGCCCGACTCGCTCTCGCCGTAGATGACCAGCAGCGGGTCGGTCTCGAAGTCGATGAACGCCGGCGAGAGCGTGGTCTCGTCGACACCGATCGCGATCCCGTGCTCCGGGTAGTCGCTGCCCTTGGGCAGCTCGTTGACGTGCAGCATCGTCGGCAGCATCCGCACCGCGGGGGCGGGCTCGCCCTGCCAGTGCTCGCTGACCGTCGCCACCAGGTTCGCGATGCCGTCGCTGATCGTCTCCGGGTCGCTCATCCCGTCCAGACGCGGCAGCGCCGCCAGGAAGTCGAGCTTGTCGGGGGACAGACCGCGACCGGGCTTGCCCATCGGCACGTTCTCCGCGCGCTTGCGGTCGAACTCCGACTCCATCGGGTCGCCCAGGCGCAGCTCGACGCGGTTGAGGAGCTGGTCGCGCAGCGCGGGCCGCACCTCGGTGTAGCGCGCGGCGGCGAGGATCAGGTGGACACCGAAACCGAGACCACGGGCGGCGATGTCCAGGATGACCGGGTCCATCTGCTCGTAGTCGGTCTTGAACGTGCCCCAGCCGTCGATGACCAGGAAGACGTCGCCCCACTTCTGGTCGGGGAAGGCGCCCGCGGCCCGCCGCTGGCGGTAGGTCGCGATCGAGTCGATGCTGTTGGCCCGGAAGAACTCCTCACGCTCGTTGAGGATGCCGACGACCTCGGAGACCGTACGGCGCACCTTCTCGGCGTCCAGACGCGAGGCGACCCCGCCGACGTGCGGCAGGCCCTCCATCGTCAGCATGCCGCCGCCGCCGAAGTCGAGGCAGTAGAACTGCACTTCGGAGGGGGTGTGGGTGAGCGCGAACGAGGCCATCGCGGACCGGATCAGCGTGGACTTGCCGGACTGCGGACCACCCACGACCAGACCGTGACCGGCACCGGCGGAGAAGTCCAGGTACATCACGTCACGCCGCTGCTCGAACGGCTTGTCCACCAGCGCGACCGGCACCACGAGCTTGCCGAGCGCGGTGTACTCCGGCGCGTGCACACCCCGCTCGGGCGTCACCGCGAGCGTCGGCAGCAGCTGGTTGACCGTCGGCGCCTCCTCCAGCGGGGGCAGCCACACCTGGTGCGCCGGCGGGCCCTGGCCCTGCATGCGCTGGACCATGACGTCCAGCACGGTGTCGGCGAGCGCGTCGTCGATCTCGGGCTCGGCCGCCTCCACGGCGACCGGCTCCTCGATGATCTGCTCGACGACCGGGGCCGCGGTGAACGGCACCGGCATCCGCATCGACCGGCCGCCGCTGCCGCCACGGCCGCCGCCGCCCGGACCCCGGTACGTACCGGAGACATACGCGGCCTTGAACTGCACCATCGTCTCGGTGTCGTACTTCAGGATGCCGGAACCGGGGACGTTCGGCAGGTGGTAGGCGTCCGGGACACCGATCGCGGTACGGGACTCGGCCGCGGAGAACGTCCGCAGACCCAGCCGGTAGGACAGGAAGGTGTCCAGACCGCGCAGCTTGCCCTCTTCCAGACGCTGCGAGGCGAGCAGCATGTGCACACCCATCGACCGGCCGATACGGCCGATCTGGATGAACATCTCGATGAAGTCGGGCTTGGCGGCGAGCAGCTCGGAGAACTCGTCGATGATCATCACCAGCGACGGCAGCGGGTCCAGCGGGGCACCCGCGGCACGCGCCTTCTCGTAGTCGGTGATGTTCGCGTAGTTGCCCGCGGAGCGCAGCAGCTCCTGGCGCCGCTGGAGCTCACCGGTGATCGAGTCGCGCATGCGGTCGATCAGCGTGACGTCCTCACCGAGGTTGGTGATGACCGCCGCGACGTGCGGCATCTCCGACATACCGGTGAAGGTGGCGCCACCCTTGAAGTCCGCGAGGATGAAGTTCAGCGTCTCGGACGAGTGGGTGACCGCGAGGGCGAGCACCAGGGTGCGCAGCACCTCGGACTTACCGGAACCGGTCGCACCGACACACAGGCCGTGCGGGCCCATGCCCTGCTGCGAGGCTTCCTTGATGTCCAGCATGACCGGCTGGCCGTCGCGGTCGACACCGATCGGGACGCGCAGCCGCTCGGCCAGCGTCCGCGGCCGCCAGGTGCGCGACACGTCCAGGGCACCGGCGTCGCCGATGTTGAGCAGGTCGGTGAAGTCCAGGGCGGACAGCAGCGGTTCCTCGCCGTCGGCACCCGAGCCGGCCCGCAGCGGGGCCAGCTGACGCGCCAGCGACTCCGACTCGGCGATCGACAGGGTGTCGCAGACACCGTGGTAGACCGCGCCGCTGGCCGACTCCAGCACCAGCTTGCCCGGCCACACCTGCACGGCCAGACCGCCGCGGATCTCGTCCAGATCGCCCGGGACGACCTCCAGGATGGTGACGCCCTGCAGACCCTCGGCCCCGGCGATCACCGAGTCCATCGGCACCTCGCCGCCGTCCAGCACGATCACCACATGCGGGGTGTCGGTCACCGGAGTGCCCTGCGGGTTGAACCGCCCGCGGCCCTCCAGGTCGTCCGCCAGCAGCTCCTCGATCTCACCGAGGTCACCGACGACCAGCCGGCGGCTGCCCGCGCCGTCCGTGGTCTTGTCCTGGACCTGCGGCAGCCACTTCGTCCACTCCCACTCGGCCTGCGCACCGGGCGCGGCGACGACCGCCACCACCAGGTCCTCGGGCGAGTGCAGGGTGCACAGCTGGGCGATGATGGCGCGGGAGGCGCCGTAGACCGTGTCCGGGTCACCGGAGACGGTCAGGTGGTAGAAGGCGCGCAGCGAGACCGCCAGGGGCAGGTCGTCCAACTGCCCGTGCTTGTCGAGGAACTCCTTCATCGCATGCGCGGTGAGCGGCTCCAGCTCGTCGACCGGTGCGGTCTCCGGAGCCCTCAGCGGAGTGGCCAGCTGCTGCGGCCCGAGCCCGAGACGTACCTGCCCGAAGTCCGGATCGGTCGCCCGCCGCTCCCACACCCGTTTGCCCTCGGCCACGATGGACCACAACTGGCTCGGGTCGGGGTGCGTGAAGAGCTGCGCATCCCGCTGCTTACGCGCGGTGCGCCGCACCTCTTTCCGCTTCTGCGTCAGGTACTTGAGGTAATCCTGACGCTCCTGAAGCATTTGTCCGGAAGGCCCTTGGCGGGCTTTGACGATCTGCACGATCGCCATTGCCAGAGTGGACGCCACCATAAAGCCGCCCATGATTTTCATGAACGGCTGGTTGCCCATGAACAGGAATCCCGCCGAAGACGCCATGCCCATCATGGGCATAAGGGTCATCAGCATGTTCTCTGATTCGCCTTCACGCGGCAGCTCCGGAGGTGCCTCGAGTGTCACCTCCTCCGAGGGGACTTCGGGTGGCAGCGCGCGGGGCGGGCGCTTGACGATGACAACGCTCACCGAGGCATCAGTCCTTCATGCATCTCGCAGTCTCGGACCGCCCCCGTTGGATTCGACGGTCCCCCCGAGCCAAGTCCTTGGCCCGAACCAGGCGTTGATCCTACTGTTAAGCGTCAAGTCTCGGGGTGGGTGGGGCGGCCGCTGAATTGGACGGTACGCTGACGCCTCGCGAGCGTGCCCAGAGGCCCGGAGAGACGGCTCTATATATAGGGCGCGTGACGCGACAAAACGCCCAACGGATAGGGGGAACCGCCAGGTGAGCACGAGCACTGGCACCGGCTTTTGCCGGGTCACAGTCGCCGCGCCGGACGCACGGATCGACGTGGCTCTGCCGGAGGACGTCGCACTCGTCGACATTTATCCGGAGATCCTGCGGCTCTCCGGGCAGTCCCAGGCCGAAGGCGCACCGACCGGCTACCACCTCGTACGCCGCGACGGCACGGTCCTCGACGCCGGGCAGTCGCTCGCCCAGCAGCAGATCCTCGACGGCGACCTGCTTCTGCTGAAGCCGTTCGCCGAATCGCTGCCGCTCCCGGTCTTCGACGACGTCTCCGACGCCGTCGCCTCCGCGGTCAAGCGCAACCGCAGCCGCTGGAGCGACGACCTGATGCACGTCGTCGGCCTCACCGCCGGTGTGCTGCTGCTCGTCATGATGGCGTTCGCCCTGTGGTTCTCCAACCCCGTCGACCGCGACATGCACCGCCTGCCCGGCATCATCGCCGGCGTCGTCGGCATCGTCCTGGTCGCCCTGGCCGGCGTCCGCGCCCGCGTCTACGACGACCACGGCTCCTCCATCGCGCTGGGCCTGGCCGCACTGCCGCACCTGCTGATCGCCGGCTCCGGCATCTTCCCCGTCGAAGCGGGCGAAGGACCCGGCCGGCTGCACCTGCTCGTCGGCTGTGTGACCGTACTGATCGCCTCCGTACTCCTGGTGGTCCTGCTGCCGCGCGGCGACGCCCCCTTCGTCGCGGCCGCGTTCCTGTCCGCCATCGGCACCCTCGCGGTCTTCGCCGCGATCCTCACCGACGCCGCGCCCCGCGAGGTCGCCGCCGTCACCGCCGTCGTCGCCATCGCACTGGTCGCCTGGCTGCCCGGCCTCTCCGCCCGCTTCGCCCGGCTCCCCATCGGCTACAAGTCGCCCGACCAGATCGCCAAGGGCTCCTTCGACAACGGCGGCGAGACCGAGTCCGTCGACTTCGTCAAGATCGGCAACCAGGCCAAGCGCGGCCACGAGCTGCTCCTCGGCCTCGTCGCCGGCTGCGCCGCCCTGGTCGTCGGCTCGGCCGGTATCGTCCTCGGCTTCTCCGACAACATGTGGGCCCAGCTGCTGGCCCTGGCCGCCGGCATCACGATCATGCTCCGCGCCCGGCTCTTCGACTACACCGCGCAGGTCGCCTGCCTGACCATCGCCGGCATCCTGACGATCGTCCTGCTGATCCTGGGCATCACGCTGCACCCGCCGACGGACATCTTCGTCGAGCTGGTGCAGTACCAGGACTCCGGCCCGCTGAACATCCGCACCGTCTGGTTCTCCAGCAGCATCGCGGTGGGCGCCGCCCTCCTGGTCGGCGTCGGCCTGGTCGTCCCGCGCAAGGGCGTCACCCCCTTCTGGGGCCGGATCTTCGACATCTTCGACGGACTGGTCCTGCTGTCCCTCGTCCCGCTGTGCCTGGCGGTCCTGGACGTCTACAACGAGGTGCGCGGCCTCACCGGCAGCTAGCGCCCGCGCCCACCCGAACAGCGGCCCCCCGACCACCCGGTCGGGGGGCCGTTTCCAGCTGGTACGCTGTGTGACGGTCCGGTCGAGTCATCCAAGATTCCCTGTGAGGCAAACCAGGGGCGCTCACGGACCGAAACCCCAAGGAGTACCGCGTGTCGCTCGACGCCGCTACGAAGAAGCAGATCATGGCCGAGTTCGCCACCAAGGAGGGTGACACCGGCTCCCCCGAGGTCCAGGTCGCGATGCTCACCCGCCGCATCTCGGACCTGACCGAGCACCTCAAGACCCACAAGCACGACCACCACTCCCGCCGTGGTCTGCTGCTGCTCGTCGGCCAGCGCCGCCGCCTGCTGCAGTACCTGGCGAAGAAGGACATCACGCGCTTCCGCGCGCTGGTCGAGCGCCTGGGCATCCGCCGCGGCGCGGCGGGCGCCAAGTAAGACGCCGTAGAGGGAGCGGTTCCCACCGGGGGCCGCTCCCTTTGCCGTATGCACCGGACGCTCACGCCATCTCACGGTGGACGGAAGCTTTGTAGTCTGGTGCCATATCGCAAAACTGAACGCGGTAGGAGCGCCTCCTGGCCGCCGGTCCTCGGTAGTGGCCCCCGGACGGTCCATGTACGGCATGCGACCCCCTTCCGGGTGCTTCGATCGAAGACCGGCCCGCACCGGCGCTCCACCGAAGAAGGTCTGCCGCCACACGGGCAGCAGACGCAGACGAGGAGATATTCCTGGTGGAGAACGAGACCCACTACGCCGAAGCCGTGATCGACAACGGCTCCTTCGGCACCCGCACCATCCGCTTCGAGACGGGCCGCCTGGCCAAGCAGGCCGCCGGCTCCGCCGTCGCGTACCTGGACGACGACACCATGGTGCTGTCGGCCACCACCGCCTCCAAGAACCCGAAGGACCAGCTGGACTTCTTCCCGCTGACCGTCGACGTCGAGGAGCGGATGTACGCAGCCGGGAAGATCCCCGGCTCCTTCTTCCGCCGTGAGGGCCGTCCCTCCGAGGACGCCATCCTCACCTGTCGCCTGATCGACCGACCGCTGCGCCCGTCCTTCAAGAAGGGCCTGCGCAACGAGATCCAGATCGTCGAGACGATCATGGCGCTCAACCCCGACCACCTCTACGACGTGGTCGCCATCAACGCCGCCTCCTGCTCCACGCAGCTGGCCGGCCTGCCCTTCTCCGGCCCCATCGGCGGCACCCGCGTGGCCCTGATCAAGGGCCAGTGGGTGGCGTTCCCGACCCACACCGAGCTCGAGGACGCCGTCTTCGACATGGTCGTGGCCGGCCGGGTCCTCCCGGACGGCGACGTCGCGATCATGATGGTCGAGGCCGAGGCCACCGAGAAGACCATCCAGCTCGTCAAGGACGGCGCCGAGGCCCCGACCGAAGAGGTCGTCGCCGCCGGTCTCGAGGCCGCCAAGCCGTTCATCAAGGTCCTGTGCAAGGCGCAGTCGGACCTCGCCGCCAAGGCCGCCAAGCCGGTCGGCGAGTTCCCGATCTTCCTCGACTACCAGGACGACGTCCTGGAGGCCCTCACCAAGGCCGTCAAGGACGAGCTCGCCCAGGCGCTGACCATCGCCGGCAAGCAGGAGCGCGAGTCGGAGCTGGACCGCGTCAAGGGCCTGGCCGCCGAGAAGCTGCTGCCGGAGTTCGAGGGCCGCGAGAAGGAGATCTCCGCCGCGTACCGCTCGCTGACCAAGACCCTGGTCCGTGAGCGCGTCATCAAGGAGAAGAAGCGCATCGACGGCCGCGGCGTCACGGACATCCGTACGCTGGCCGCCGAGGTCGAGGCCATCCCGCGGGTGCACGGTTCCGCGCTGTTCGAGCGTGGCGAGACCCAGATCCTGGGCGTCACCACCCTCAACATGCTCCGCATGGAGCAGCAGCTGGACACCCTCTCCCCGGTGACCCGCAAGCGCTACATGCACAACTACAACTTCCCGCCCTACTCCACCGGTGAGACCGGTCGCGTCGGCTCCCCCAAGCGCCGCGAGATCGGCCACGGCGCGCTCGCCGAGCGCGCGCTGATGCCGGTGCTGCCGACCCGCGAGGAGTTCCCGTACGCGATCCGTCAGGTCTCCGAGGCCCTCGGCTCCAACGGCTCCACGTCCATGGGCTCGGTCTGCGCCTCGACCATGTCGCTGTTCAACGCCGGTGTGCCGCTCAAGGCCCCGGTCGCGGGCATCGCCATGGGCCTGATCTCCCAGGAGATCGACGGCGAGACCCACTACGTCACCCTCACCGACATCCTCGGTGCGGAGGACGCCTTCGGTGACATGGACTTCAAGGTCGCCGGCACGAAGACCTTCGTGACCGCCCTCCAGCTGGACACCAAGCTGGACGGCATCCCGGCCTCCGTCCTGGCCGCGGCCCTCAAGCAGGCCCGCGACGCCCGGATGCACATCCTGGACGTGATGAACGAGGCGATCGACGTTCCGGACGAGATGTCCCCGAACGCGCCCCGGATCATCACCGTCAAGATCCCGGTGGACAAGATCGGCGAGGTCATCGGCCCCAAGGGCAAGATGATCAACCAGATCCAGGAGGACACCGGCGCCGACATCACGATCGAGGACGACGGCACGATCTACATCGGTGCCGCCGACGGCCCGGCCGCCGAGGCCGCCCGCGCCACGATCAACGGCATCGCCAACCCGACCATGCCGGAGGTCGGCGAGCGCTACCTGGGCACGGTCGTCAAGACCACCACCTTCGGTGCGTTCGTCTCCCTGCTCCCGGGCAAGGACGGCCTGCTGCACATCTCGCAGATCCGCAAGCTCGCCGGCGGCAAGCGCGTGGAGAACGTCGAGGACGTGCTCGCGGTGGGCGCCAAGGTCCAGGTCGAGATCGCCGAGATCGACCAGCGCGGCAAGCTCTCCCTGATCCCCGTGATCGAGGAAGAGGACGCCGCCAAGGCCGACACGAAGGACGACACCGACAAGTGACGTCCCGTACGCACAGGACGACGGCCCGCACCTCTTCGGAGGGGCGGGCCGTCGCCCGTACCCAAACGCTTCTCAAGGGCACCGCGGGCGCCGGCACGGTCCGCCGGACCACCCTCCCCGGCGGCCTGCGCATCGTCACCGAGACGCTGCCGTCGGTGCGCTCCGTCACCTTCGGGATCTGGGCGCACGTCGGCTCCCGCGACGAGACGCCGTCCCTCAACGGCGCCACGCACTACCTTGAGCACCTGCTCTTCAAGGGCACCGAACAGCGCAGCGCGCTGGACATCTCCGCCGCCATCGACGCGGTCGGCGGCGAGATGAACGCCTTCACCGCGAAGGAGTACACCTGCTACTACGCGCGGGTGCTCGACACCGATCTGCCGCTCGCCATAGACGTGGTCTGCGACATGCTCACCGGCTCGCTGATCGAGACCGAGGACGTGGACGCCGAGCGCGGGGTGATCCTCGAAGAGATCGCGATGACCGAGGACGACCCCGGCGACTGTGTGCACGACCTGTTCGCGCACACCATGCTCGGTGACACCCCGCTCGGCCGCCCGGTCCTGGGCACCGTCGACACCGTCAACGCCCTCACCGCCGAGCGCGTCCGCCGCTTCTACAAGAAGCACTACGACCCCACGCACCTGGTCGTCACCGCCGCCGGCAACATCGACCACGCCAAGGTCGTCCGCATGGTCCGCCGCGCCTTCGAGCAGGCCGGGGCCCTGGACCGGACGGACGCCGTCCCCGTCGCCCCGCGCTCCGGCACCCGTGCCATCCGCACCGCGGGCCGCGTCGAGCTGCTGGACCGGCGTACCGAGCAGGCCCATGTGATCCTCGGGATGCCGGGCATGGCCCGCACCGACGACCGCCGCTGGGCGATGGGCGTCCTGAACACCGCCCTGGGCGGCGGCATGTCCTCCCGGCTCTTCCAGGAGGTCCGCGAGAAGCGCGGCCTGGCCTACAGCGTGTACTCGTACACCTCGGGCTTCGCCGACTGCGGCCTCTTCGGCGTCTACGCCGGCTGCCGCCCCAGCCAGGTGCACGACGTCCTCAAGATCTGCCGCGACGAGCTCGACCAGGTGGCCGCCCACGGCCTCAGCGACGACGAGATCCACCGCGCCATCGGCCAGCTGCGCGGATCCACCGTCCTCGGCTTGGAGGACACCGGCGCGCTGATGCACCGCATCGGCAAGAGCGAGCTGTGCTGGGGCGAGCAGATGTCGGTCGACGAGATGCTCGCCCGGATAGCGGCCGTCACCCCCGACGAGGTCCGCGAGGTCGCCCGCGACGTACTGGGCAAACGCCCCTCGCTGTCCGTCATCGGGCCCCTGAAGGACCGGCAGGCCGCCCGCCTGGACGAGATCGTCGCCTAGGGCACGCCGCCGTACCACCGAGAGAGAGACTGGAAACGATGAGCAAGCTGCGCGTGGCCGTACTCGGAGCACAGGGGCGCATCGGCTCCGAGGCCGTACGGGCCGTGGAGGCCGCCGAGGACATGGAGCTGGTCGCCGGGCTCGGCCGGGGGGACAAGCTGGAGACGCTGGTCGAGGCCGGCGCCCAGGTCGTGGTCGAGCTGACCAACCCCGGCGCGGTGATGGGCAACCTCGACTTCTGTGTGCGTCACGGCATCCACGCGGTGGTCGGCACCACCGGCTGGACCGATGAGCGCCTCGCGCAGCTGCGCACCTCGCTCGCCGCCTCGCCGGAGGCGGGTGTGCTGATCGCCCCGAACTTCTCCATCGGCGCGGTGCTGACCATGCGGTTCGCCCAGCAGGCGGCGCGCTTCTTCGAGTCGGTCGAGGTCGTGGAGCTGCACCACCCGAAGAAGGCGGACGCCCCGTCCGGCACCGCGGCCCGCACCGCCCAGCTGATCGCCAAGGCCCGCGAGGAGGCCGGCTGCGCGCCGCAGCCGGACGCCACCAGCACCGCACTGGAGGGCGCCCGCGGCGCGGACGTGGACGGCGTCCCCGTGCACTCCGTACGGCTGCGCGGGCTGCTGGCCCACCAGGAGGTGCTGTTCGGCGGCGAGGGCGAGACCCTCACCATCCGCCATGACTCCCTCCACCACAGCAGCTTCATGCCGGGCATCCTGCTCGGTGTGCGCCGTGTGGTGACCACCCCGGGCCTGACCGTGGGCCTGGAACACTTCCTCGACCTGGACTGAGGCGGACGGTCATGGGCGGCAAGATCACGTACTTCTTCCTCGCCACCGTGCTGGTCATCGTCTTCGGCGTGGTGGCGCTGGAGGGCGTACTCCTCCTGCTGACCGGCGAGCCGGCCGCCATGGGGATGGGCGCGGTGGCCTTCGTGCTGCCGTGCATCGGCGCCTGGTTCCTGTGGCACAACACCCGCTTCGCGCGGGACGCCCACCGGCTGGCGGGTGCGCTGGAGGCCGAGGGCGGGCTGCCCGTGGACGAGCTGCAGCGGACCCCCGGCGGCCGCATCGACCGCGCCGCGGCCGACGCGGTCTTCGCCCGCCGTCAGGCGGAGACAGAGAACGCACCCGGCGACTGGCGCACATGGTTCCGCCTAGCGGTCGCCTACCACGACGCCCGGGACACGCCGCGCGCGCGTAAGGCTATGCAGCGTGCGATTGCGTTGTATGGCGGTAACGCGTCCTAGGGGAGACCGTCTCCGGGGAGTGCCTTCTCGGGTGAGGGCCGTCTTCGGGCTGTCCCCGGCGAGCTCCGTCCCCGGCGAGGGCTGTCTCCGGCGTCCCCTCCGTCCCCGGCGCGTGCTCGTTCCCGAGCAGCGGGCTTCCGGCCCTGACCGATGCCCGTTCGTTCCTCGGGAATACCGCCCGGCCCGGCCCCGTTGTGGCCCCGCAGGGGGCCCTCGCATCCCCTACGGGATCTGTTCCCCCGCCCCCTAGGGCCAGCCCCTAGCCGCCCTAGCCGCCCTGGCCCCGGTACTCCGTAGCCCACGCCTCCAGCACGTCGGCGGCCCGCTCGAACGCCTCCGGGCGGGCCAGGAAGTCACCGCTGCGGTCGGTGATCAGGGAGCGGAGCGGTCCACCCTGCCGCCGGTCGATGATCAGCGCCTGGCCCTGCACCGTCCGCGGCAGCCCCAGCCAGCGCACCGGCTGCTGGAGCGTACGCACCGAGGCGATCGCGCTCCACGGCTCCGTCGTCGTACGCAGCAGGTTCACCTGCCGCAGGCCGTGAGCGCTGACCCACACACCCACCCGTAGCAACCGCACCGCAACGGTGATCATCAGAGCCCCGACCGCCGCGACGGCCCCGGCGCCGGGCAGCGACCCCGCCATCGCGATGATCATCGAGGAGAGCAGTACGAACGAGGCGAGCAGCAGAACCACGGACGCCGCCCCTACCCGCCACGGTCCGGGGCGGTAGGGACGGCGCCAGTGGTCGGGCTCGTCATGCGGCAGCGCGGCCGACTCCGCGGCTTCGGCATCGAGGTCGCGGTCGGCCGTCAGGAAGGGCAGGGGCACGGCTGATCCTCACTCAGGGCTGCTCAGCACTCACGAACGTGCTGACGGAAGCTGTGACCGGTGAGGCTATCGGGACCGGCGGGGCGGAACCACTCGGTGGCCCGCTCCGCTCGTCCGCTCAGCGGTGGGCGGCCTCGGAGTGGTGCACCCTGTTCGAGGCGGAGCTGTCCTGCTGCAGTGCGGGAACGCCGAACAGCAGGGCGCCGGCCAGGCCGCCCACGACTGTCAGCGTGATCAGTGACTGGCCGACGAGCTGCGCACGGGAGGCGCGCTCGCGCGGCGGGGGAGTGACATTGCTGCGGAACCGGTCTGCCTCGGCAACGAAGGCGAACGGGACGGGCTCTCGCCGGCGGAACATGAGCGGGCTCTCCTAGGAACCTCGAAGTGGGCACTGTCACAGGGTTAGACGTGTGTGGCGTCCGATTGGTGCCCGTTTTCCGAGACTTCTGTGAAAAATATCAACTGCCGCTCCACGCCCTGTTATAGAGCGTCCCTTTTGCGGCTAACGCGGCATCACGCCGCATTCCCTCGACTGTCAGTGCCGGGCCGTAGGCTGGTCGCGCACGAGGATCGAACGGAAGGAACCGCCGGTGTCCCACACCCCCGCCGACAGCACTGAGAGCCCTGACGGTGCCGCCGTCAGCTTCCGGAGCGAGGTGACGGTCGAGCTGGTCAAGCACAGCGCTGCGGACAGCGACGTGCTGTGGGCGGCCCGCGTCTCCACGGCCGGTGAGCAGTCCCTCGAAGAGCTCCACAAGGACCCGGAGCGCTCCAAGGGCTTGATCAACTTCCTTATGCGGGACCGGCACGGCAGCCCGTTCGAGCACAACTCCATGACGTTCTTCATCAGCGCCCCCATCTTCGTCTTCCGCGAGTTCATGCGCCACCGCGTCGGCTGGTCGTACAACGAGGAGTCCGGCCGCTACCGCCAGCTGGAGCCGGTCTTCTACGTCCCCGGGGAGTCCCGCAAGCTCGTCCAGCAGGGCCGCCCCGGCAAGTACGAGTTCGTCGAGGGCACCCCGGCGCAGCACGAGCTCACCGGCCGCGTCATGGAGGACTCCTACCGGCAGGCGTACGAGGCCTACCAGGAGATGCTCGCCGCCGGCGTCGCCCGCGAGGTCGCCCGCGCGGTGCTCCCCGTCGGCCTGTTCTCCTCGATGTACGCGACCTGCAACGCGCGCTCCCTGATGCACTTCCTCGGTCTGCGTACGCAGCACGAGCAGGCGAAGGTGCCGTCCTTCCCCCAGCGCGAGATCGAAATGGTCGGCGAGCAGATGGAGGCCCACTGGGCCGAGCTCATGCCGCTCACGTACGGCGCATTCAACGCCAACGGCCGGATCGCTCCGTAAAGCCCAGGCCGCGGGCCGGATGCCGGGGTCGCACGACGAACGTGCGAAGTGTCCGGATTGCGGCATTTTGAGAAGTTCATCTACGCTGAACAGACGGACCCGGCACTGCTTGAACCCCCGAGCAGGCAGTGCCGGAGTCCACATCCCTGCTCCCCGGAGGAGCATCCCGCGGTGAGCTACGAGTAGCGTGGGACCCATGGCTCCGACTTCCACACCGCAGACCCCCTTCGGGCGGGTGCTGACCGCCATGGTCACGCCATTCACGGCGGATGGCGCCCTCGACCTCGACGGCGCGCAGCGGCTCGCCGCACACCTGGTGGACGCCGGTAACGACGGCCTCGTCGTCAACGGCACCACCGGAGAGTCCCCGACCACGAGCGACGCGGAGAAAGCCCAGCTCGTCCGCGCCGTGGTCGATGCGGTCGGTGACCGCGCCTTCGTCGTCGCCGGAGCCGGTACCAACGACACCCACCACAGCCTCGAGCTGGCCCGCGCCGCCCAGGCGGCCGGCGCCCATGGCCTGCTCGCGGTGACGCCGTACTACAGCAAGCCCCCGCAGGAGGGCCTGCTGCGCCACTTCACCGCCATCGCGGACGCCACCGACCTGCCGGTCATGCTCTATGACATCCCCGGCCGCAGCGGCGTCCCGATCAACACCGAGACCATCGTCCGGCTGGCCGAGCATCCGCGCATCGTCGCCAACAAGGACGCCAAGGGCGACCTCGGCCGCGCCAGCTGGGCCATCGCCCGCTCCGGCCTCGCCTGGTACAGCGGCGACGACATGCTCAACCTCCCGCTGCTCTCGGTCGGCGCCGTCGGCTTCGTCTCCGTGGTCGGCCATATCGTCACCCCCGAGCTGCGCGCCCTCCTGGACGCCCACCTCAACGGCGACGTCACCAAGGCCACCGAGATCCACCAGAAGCTGCTGCCCGTCTTCACCGGCATGTTCCGCACCCAGGGCGTGATCACCACCAAGGCCGCCCTGGGCCTGCAGAACCTGCCTGCCGGCCCGCTGCGCCTGCCGCTCGTCGAGCTCTCCCCCGAGGAGACCGAACAGCTCAAGCGCGATCTTGCCGCCGGCGGGGTACAGCTCTGAACACAGACTTCACAACTGAATACCGACCAACAACCGCCACATAGCAAGTGCACGAATGTCATGCGCGCCACGTGCCTCGACGGCAGCGTGGCGCGTGTGGTGAGGAGAGTCTTTTGAGTCATCCGCATCCTGAGCTCGGCGCCCCGCCGAAGCTTCCCAAGGGCGGCCTGCGCGTCACCCCCCTCGGTGGCCTGGGTGAAATCGGCCGCAACATGACGGTCTTCGAATACGGCGGCCGGCTGCTGATCGTCGACTGCGGAGTGCTCTTCCCCGAGGAGGAGCAGCCCGGAATCGACTTGATCCTGCCGGACTTCTCGTCCATCAGGGACCGCCTCGACGACATCGACGGCATCGTGCTCACGCACGGCCACGAGGACCACATCGGCGGTGTCCCCTACCTCCTGCGCGAGAAGCCGGACATCCCGCTCATCGGCTCGAAGCTGACCCTCGCCCTGATCGAGGCGAAGCTCCAGGAGCACCGCATCCGCCCCTACACCCTCGAGGTGCGGGAGGGGCACACCGAGAAGATCGGTCCCTTCGACTGCGAGTTCGTCGCGGTCAACCACTCCATCCCGGACGCCCTGGCCGTGGCCATCCGCACCCCCGCGGGCATGGTCGTGCACACCGGCGACTTCAAGATGGACCAGCTTCCGCTGGACCGGCGGCTGACCGACCTCCCCGCGTTCGCCAAGCTCGGCGAGGAAGGCATCGACCTCCTCCTCTCCGACTCCACGAACGCCGAGGTCCCCGGCTTCGTCCCGCCCGAGCGCGATATCTCCAACGTGCTGCGCCAGGTGTTCGCCAACGCCCAGAAGCGCATCATCGTCGCGAGCTTCGCCAGCCATGTGCACCGCATCCAGCAGATCCTCGACGCGGCCCATGAGTACGGCCGCCGGGTCGCCTTCGTCGGCCGCTCGATGGTCCGGAACATGGGCATCGCCCGCGAGCTGGGCTATCTGAACGTCCCGGCCGGCCTGGTCGTCGACGTCAAGACCCTGGACGACCTCCCCGACGACGAGGTCGTGCTGGTCTGCACGGGCTCCCAGGGCGAGCCGATGGCCGCGCTGTCCCGGATGGCCAACCGCGATCACCAGATCCGGATCGTCCAGGGCGACACGGTGATCCTGGCGTCGTCGCTCATCCCCGGCAACGAGAACGCGGTCTACCGCGTCATCAACGGACTGACCCGCTGGGGCGCCAACGTCGTCCACAAGGGCAACGCCAAGGTCCATGTCTCGGGCCACGCCTCGGCCGGCGAGCTGCTGTACTTCTACAACATCTGCAAGCCGAAGAACCTCATGCCGGTGCACGGCGAATGGCGCCATCTGCGCGCCAACGCCGAGCTGGGCGCACTGACCGGTGTCCGCAAGGACCGGATCGTCATCGCCGAGGACGGCGTCGTGGTCGACCTGGTCGACGGCGTCGCCAAGATCACCGGCAAGGTCCAGGCGGGCTATGTCTACGTCGACGGCCTGTCGGTCGGCGATGTCACCGAGGCCCACCTCAAGGACCGCCGCATCCTGGGCGACGAAGGCATCATCTCGGTCTACGTGGTCGTGGACAGCAGCACCGGCAAGATCGTCGGTGGCCCGAACATCCACGCCCGCGGCTCGGGCATCGACGACGCGGCGTTCTCCGGCGTGATCCCCAAGATCGACGAAGCCCTGACCAAGTCCGCACAGGACGGCATCACGGAGCCCCATCAGCTCCAGCAGCTGGTCCGCCGTGCGGTCGGCAAGTGGGTGTCGGACAACTACCGCCGCCGCCCGATGATCCTCCCCGTGGTCGTCGAGGTCTGACGCACGGAGTCGTACGAAGGTACTCAAGTCGGAGCGGGGCGCCTGGATTTGCATCCAGCACACCGGAGCCGGGGGCGAGACCGACATGGCGCTCGCGGGCGGCGTCAGCGTCCAGACCACCCCGGACACC